>NZ_JAGMUE010000656.1:0-542 GCF_019049165.1 Streptomyces sp. AC627_RSS907 | reverse complement strand
GTCTACCTGTCCAACCGTGGCCACGAGAGCATCGCGCGGTTCGCCGTCACCGGCGGCGGCGCCGGCCTGCGGCTGCTCGACACCGTGCCGTGCGGGGGCTCCTGGCCCCGGCACATCAGCCTCTCGCCGGCGGGCAACCTGCTGTTCTCGGGCAACCAGTACGGCAAGACGATCGGCACGTTCACCGTCGACAAGGAGACCGGCGCCCTCACCCGCTCCGGCCCCCCGTTCGCCACCGTCTCCGTCGGCTGCGTCCTGCCGACCTGACCGCGCCGCGCGCCTGTTCGCGCGCGACGGGAAGCCGAGCGCCAGAGCCGACGCCACCTGGGAGCGCCCCGCGGCTGAACAAGCCGCGGGGCGCTCCGGGGTTGGGTCTCGCCGCGTGACCAGGCTGGCCGACACCGCTCCGACACCGTCACGGTCGGGCCGTGGCCGGGCTGTGTCGGGGGTTGGGCGAGGCGAGCTGGTGTGCGCTCGCGCTAGCTGATGTTGACGTCCACGCAGGCGTAGAAGGCGTTGGCGGTGTCGGCGATGTTCCATAT
>NZ_JAGMUE010000655.1:0-662 GCF_019049165.1 Streptomyces sp. AC627_RSS907 | reverse complement strand
CGTTCTGGAACAGCCGACCGTCTGCGGCCGTGCCGAACTCCTCCTGGTGTGCTTGGAGCATCGCCACCAGGATGGGTGGGATAGGCACCGGCCGGTCGGCTTCCGGGTCCCGCATCTTCAGCCCGCGCTTATCGTGCCGGTCACCGGAGTCGGTCCACTTCTTACCGGATACCGGGCGCGTTTCCCGGAGGGTGAGAACACCCCATCCGCTCTCCGGTAAATAGCAGTCGAATTTCCGTAGCCCGACGACTTCTGCCGGACGCATCGCGGCGTAGAGAATGCACCCGAAGAAGGCGACCAGACGCCTCCCCCGGTTTCGGTTCACCGACCCCACGTACGACACAGCCACCAAGAACTCACGCCCCTGGGTGGGGTTCATGAGTACGCGCGGGTCGATCGGGCCGCTGGCTGCGGTGGATGGGCGCTCCAGCCCAGCGATCGGGTTTTCAGCGAGATAACCCTTTTGAATCGCGTAGGCGATGGCCGCGTTGAAGTTACGACGCCGCCTTTTGTACGTGTCCTTGGCTGCCAGCTTGCCGTCCAGTTTGTAAGCCAGCCGGTAGTGCACGTCTTCGGCGATGCTGGATTCTCGTAGTGCTGACAAGGGAAGAGAGTTCTCCGCCAACCAGGCACATGCCTTGGTGAGTTTGGGCGGCGGCTCC
>NZ_JAGMUE010000654.1:0-555 GCF_019049165.1 Streptomyces sp. AC627_RSS907 | reverse complement strand
TCTATCAACCGCCTGAACCGGGAGAAAGTCGTCCGGCCGGCTCAGCGGAGGGCGGAAGTCGTCCGGCCGGCTGAGCGGAGGGGGCCGGCGGCTGCCCTATGCGCGATCTGTTCGTCCGGGCTCGTCTGATGGGGTCGGCCACACAGGACGTAAAGTCACGTCGAACTTCGGCAAGCAAGTGCCGGCGGTGGAAGCCCCCGCCGTCGTTCATCACAAACACCGTCGCGACGACGACCACGGCGACAACCGCCAGAGCGCGATGTAGACCAGCACCCACATCGCCGCGCTCCGCCGCCCGCCCGCGCCCGCTGTACCAGCCGGCCCACGACACCGGCACCGTAACAACGGCCGCTCCCGAGAACACCCCAGGACAACCACGCTCGTGAACCGCACGATCACGGCCGGAACCGGACCCAAAGCTGAAACATGCCGGGACGCGGGAGGGCAACGGCACACCCCGCACGCGGCGAGCGTCAGCCGCGTTGCCTAGCGGTCGGGCTCTGACCACAGAGCCCGACCGCAGGTCGTCACTCGCCTGCCTGGCGAGACGAGCAC
>NZ_JAGMUE010000653.1:0-660 GCF_019049165.1 Streptomyces sp. AC627_RSS907 | reverse complement strand
GTCCAGGACCGGCTGGCCCATCCGCGTCATGGTGCGCATCGAGACGGCGACGTACGCGGAGTCGGTGATCTCCACGCCGATGGCGGAGAGCGGCGAGCCGAGCGGGCCCATGCAGAACGGCACCACGTACATGGTGCGCCCGCGCATCGAGCCCCGGAAGACGCCCTGTTCCCCGGCGAAGATCTCGCGCATCTCGTCGGGGTGCTTCCAGTGGTTGGTCGGCCCCGCGTCCTCTTCCTTCGCCGAGCAGATGAAGGTGCGGTCCTCGACCCGGGCCACGTCGCTGGGGTCGGAGGCCGCGTAGTACGAGTGCGGGCGCTTGATCGGGTCGAGCCGCTTGAACGTGCCCTTCGCCACGAGTTCCTCGGCCAGCCGCTCGTACTCGGCCTGCGAGCCGTCGCACCAGACGATCGCGGCGGGTTCGGTCAGGGCGGCGATCTCGTGCACCCAGGAGACCAGCTCCTGGTGGTTCGTGGGGGTGTTGTTCTGAGCCACGGGGCTGAGAGCCCCGGAGGATTCAGCGCTGCGCGCCACGATCGCTCCGTTCCGCCGGAGCCCGACTGCTCCGGCGTCAGATTGAGGGTTTTGGGCGGACACAGGTGCACACATCCGCTACGGATGCACACATCCGTATATCCAGTGATGGAGACAGCTACCCCT
>NZ_JAGMUE010000652.1:0-652 GCF_019049165.1 Streptomyces sp. AC627_RSS907 | reverse complement strand
GATCAGCGCCCCGTGCGCCATGGCTCCTATGGCGTCGCCCAGGCTCGGCCTGGACGCGGTACCGGTGGCCGCGTGGCCGTTGAAGGCGGCGCCGACGGCGTGCGCGGCGGACTCGACGGTCAGGTAGAGGTTGGTGCCGGTGTCACCGTCCGCGACCGGATAGACGTTGATGGCGTCGATCCCCTCGCGGGCGCGCCCCAACGCCTCCAGTGCCAGCCCGCACCACGTACGTACCGCCTCGGCGTCGAACGTGTGCGGCACCTATGGCCTCCTTGAACGGTGCTGGGTGGCAGCGCGGATGCCCGCAGGGTAGTCGCGCTTCGCGGAGATCGTCTGGGGCGGGGGCCGAGGTAGCCATGGTAGTTTCGTTGTACGGGAGCGGTCGTTGTATGCTGCTCCGGTTGCCCGATCAGGTCGGGCCAAATCCCCCCGGTGATGCCGATCAGCTATTGATTCGACGAACCGGGAACTCACCGTAAGTGCATCTGAAGTCTTTGGAGTGACCCGTGGCTGCCAACTGCGACGTCTGCGGCAAGGGGCCGGGCTTCGGCAACAACATTTCGCACTCGCACCGCCGCACTCGCCGTCGTTGGAACCCCAACATTCAGACGGTGCGCGCTGTGGTCGGTCGGACGCCGAAGCGGCTCAACGT
>NZ_JAGMUE010000651.1:0-1642 GCF_019049165.1 Streptomyces sp. AC627_RSS907 | reverse complement strand
GTGCTGCCGTTCATGTCGGTGTTCCTGCACGAGCGGCTCGGCATGGGGCTCGGCGCCGTCGGCCTGGTGCTGGCCGTGGCGTCCCTCGTGCAGTTCTCCGGCGGGATCGTGGGCGGAGCGCTCGCGGAGCGGATCGGGCTGCGGCGCACCATGCTGTGCGCGCTGGTGGTGCGCACGGCCGGGTTCGTGGGCCTGCTGCTCGCGCTGCGGTGGCCGCCGCTGGCCGTCGCGGCTCTGATCCTCACCTGCTGCGGCGCGGCGCTCTACCTGCCGGCGAACAAGGCGTACCTGGTACACGGCGTAGACGAGGAGCGGCGCCCGGCGTACCTGTCGGCGGGCAACGCGGCGCTCAACGCGGGCATGGCCGTGGGCCCGCTGATCGCCGGCCCTTTCGTGCTCTCCTCGCCCGGCTGGCTCTTCCTGGCCGTCACGGCGCTGTTCGTCGCGGTCACGGCGGGCCACGCCCGGCTGCCCGCACCGGACGGCGAGCGGCGGCCCGCCGCCGAGTCCGCGCCACGGGGCCTGCTGTCCGGCCTGCCGATCCTGCCGTTCGCCGCGTGCGCCGTCTCCTTCTACCTCTACTTCCACTTCCAGCACTACCTGGCCGTCTACGCGGTCGAGCGGGCTTCGAGCGAGTTCTACAGCCTGGTGCTGCTGCTCTGTTTCGCGCTGGTCATCGTCGTCCAACCGCTGGCCTCCGGGCTGATCCGGAGCATGCCGTACGCCGTGGCGCTCGCCGTCGGCTTCGCCGGCCTGGCCGCGGGCCTCGCCGTGCTGGCCATCGGCACCCGGCCCGCGCTGCTGGCCGGCGGGGCGCTGATCACCCTCGGCGACATCGTGCTCTTCCTCAAGAACGACCTGGAGGCCCTGCGCCGCAGCGACCGCTCCGACGCGGTCGTCTTCGGCCAGCAACGACTGGCCGCGGGCCTGGGCGCCTGCGCGAGCGGCGTCCTGGGCGGGCAGTTGTACGGCCTCGGCGAACGCGCCGGCGACACCGGCTGGTTCTGGCTCCTGGCCGCGGCCCAGTGCCTGCTGTTCCCCCCACTGCTGCTCGCGCTGCGCGGCCGTACGGCACGGCCCTCCACCCAACCCGGCGACACCGAAGGAGCACCGAAGTCCCATGACACACACGGGCGGATTCCAGGACGATGACTTCTGGACCGAGTTCTACGACTTCCTCTTCTCCGACCAGCGGTTCACCCAGGCCGAGGACCTCCTGGACACCTCACCGCTGCTGGCCCTGCCCACCGGGGCACGGGTGCTCGACCTGTGCTGCGGGCCCGGCGTGTTCACCGTGCCGCTGGCCCGCCGGGGCTACGCCGTGACCGGCGTGGACCGCAGCCCGGCCATGCTGGAGCGGGCCCGCGCGCTGTCGGCCGAGCGGTCGGCGCCGGCCACGTACGTGGAGGCCGACGTGCGCGCGTACGCCCAACCCGGCGCCTTCGACGTGGTGCTGAACATGTTCACCTCGTTCGGCTACTTCGATGACCCGGCCGACAACGCGCGGGCCCTGCGCACCATGCACGACAGCCTGGCCCCCGGCGGCACCCTGCTCCTGGACCTGGCGGGCAAGGAGTTGCTGGCCGGCCGGGTCACGCCACCCAAGGTGGTGCGGCGCGGCGACGACCTGCTCGTACAGACC
>NZ_JAGMUE010000068.1:0-20147 GCF_019049165.1 Streptomyces sp. AC627_RSS907 | reverse complement strand
GTCCGGCTTCCCCGCCCCGGCGGCGGGCGGCACGGGGGCCGCCGGCCGGGGTGCGGGGGTGCGGGCGCGGTCGGGCCAGGGGGCGTGCGGGCGGACGAAGGGGCGGGTGGGGTCGAGGGGGCCGCCGGTGGGCATGGAGCGCGCGGGCAGCAGCAGCGCCAGGTGCTCGTAGACCTCCTGGGCGGAGTCGGGGCGGTGCTGCGGGTCCTTGGCGAGCAGGCGCAGGACGAGGGCTTCGAGCGACTCGGGGACCTCGGGACGGACGCGGCGCACGGGCAGCGGTGGTTCGTACAGGTGCCGGTGCAGCACCCCGAGCGCCGTCGAGCCGGCGAACGGGACGTCGCCGCTGAGCAGTTCGTGCAGGAGCACGCCGAGGGCGTAGAGGTCGGTGTACGGGCCGACGGCGCCGCCCATCGCCTGCTCGGGCGCCATGTAGGCGGGCGAGCCGACGGGCGTGCCGGTGTGGGTGAGGCGGGTGGTGTCGGCGTCCATCACGGAGGCGACACCGAGGTCGAGGACGGTGACGGTGCCGTCCTGCTTCACCATCACGTTGCGCGGCTTGAGGTCGCGGTGGACGATCGGCACGGCGTGCACGGCGCTCAGCACGGCGCACAGCTGCGCGGCGACCGCGACGGCCCACTGCCACGGGTACGGGTCGTGCTCGGCGAGGTGGTCGGAGAGGTCGGCGCCGTCCACGTACTGCATCACGAGGAACAGCTCCTCGCCCTCGCTGCCCGCGTCGTGCACCGTGACCAGGCCGGGGTGGTCGACCTGCGCGGTCACCCGGCACTCGCGCACGAACCGGCGGCGCAGCTCGTCGGCGTCCTGCCCGGCCACTCTGTCGGGACGCAGCAGCTTCACCGCCACGCGCCGGTCGAGCCGCCGGTCGTACGCCGTCCAGACCTGCCCCATGCCGCCCTGTCCGATGAGCGCGGACAGCTCGTAGCGGCCGGCGACGACACGTCCTGTCGCCATGGTCACCTTCCGCCCTCGTGGCCGCCGTCGCCGCCCTGGCCGTCGTGTCGGCGCAGGTAGTCGCTGAGTTCGTCGAGCTCGGCGCGGACCTGGTCGATGCGGGCGGGCGGGGGCGGTTGCCGGTGCGGGGGCGGCTGCACGGGAAGCTGCGGTTGCGGAACCTGGTAGGGGGCGGCCGGCGGCTGCGTCGGCGCGGCGGCGTACGGGTACGGGGCCTGCGGGTGCCCGTACCCGGCGGCCGGCGGCCGGGGCGCCATGACGCTGGGGTGGTAAGGCGACTGGTAGTGCCGGACGTCCGTGTACAGGAAGTAGCCCGCGCAGGCGCAGGCGTTGAGCAACAGGATGATCATGCCCGCGTTGCCCTTCGGGCTGCTGAAGTCGCCCGTGTTGTCGGTGGCGAGCAGGCTGAAACTGACCGCCAGGACGGCGACCGACGCCGCGAACGCCCACCAGTCGCGCGGCTTACGGGTCACGATGGCCGCCCACAGCGTCGAGACCCAGGCGAGGAACCCGATACTCAGCAGGGGCAGGGCCACGAAGAGGACACGCAGCACGACCAGCACCGCGGTCGACGGTCGACGCGGCGGCGGTGGCGGCGGCACGTAGCCCTGGCCGTGCATGGTTGCTCCTGGAGGCCTGTGGGAACCGGACGTACACCGGACGGGCCAGTGTGAGGACGAGCGTATAGGCCGACTCGGACACCAGCTCCCGTTGTACCGAACCGTAGTCGCCGCCGGCCTTTTCCCTTCCCGGGTCCGTCAGTCGGGCGCGACCGTGCCGTCCGTCAGCCCGTCGTACATCCCGCGTACGAGCCGCTCGCCGAGGCGGGCCGTGAGCCTGAGGGTCCGTTCGAAGTCGTCGAGGGCGCGGAAGCGGGCGCCGTAGCGGAGTTGGGCGTCGAGCGGGAGCCGGGGGAGCTGGAGGCGTCGGACGTCGAGGCGGGTCGCCGTGGAGGCGTAGCTGCTGGCCCGGCGGTTGTTGGCGGTGCCGCGCAGGAAACCGGCGAGGAACCAGGGGTCGAGGGCGGTGGGGTCGGGGCGCAGGAGCACGAGGTTGCGCCCCAGGGCGGCGCCGGCGGTCGCTTCGTCGATCACGCGCGCGACGGAGCCGCCGCCGAGCACGGGGACGACGACGTCCCCCTGGGCGGTCAGTACGGGTTCCTCGTCGCTCGCCGGGAGGCTTCCGGAGGGGCCGGTTCCGGACAGTACGTCGTGGTCGGTGAGCACGGGTACGCGCGCGTGGCCGCCGTTGCCGCCGGTGCGCATCACCAGGGCGCCGCCGCGGGCGAGTTCACCGACGGTGGTGAGGGGCCAGCGGGGCGCGGACCGTGCGGTGTCGGTGACCCGCGGGGTGAGGTCGGCGGTCAGGCGCAGGGTGTCGCCGAGGCGCTCGCGCAGGTCCGTGAGCTCTCCGGCGCCGTCGGCGGCCGCGGGGGGCGGCAGGTGGCGGGCGGGGGCCAGGTCGACGTCGTCGTCGAGGAGCTCGATGACCGGGAGGGAGCGTGCCAGACCGGGCCGTTCGTCCAGGCGGCCGGTGGCGTCGAAGTCCCGCCAGGCGTCGAGCACGGCTTCCCGCACGGCACGCCAGTCCGGTCCGCCGCGCTGCTCACCGGCGTGCCGCCCCACGTCGGCGAGCAGCACCTCCGGCTGCGCGGGCGCCTTCTCGGGGCGGCGCAGCACCCACAGGTGGAGCGGGAGGTTGTACGGCGGTGCCGCGCCGACGGGCAGCGCCACCACCGCCCGCAGCGCGCCCCGGCGCAGCAGGTCGGCGCGGACACGGCGGCCGGAGCGGCGGGAGGCGGCGGCCGGCGGCATGAGGAGGACGGCCGTGCCGCCGTCCTTCAGGCGGGCGAGCGCGTGCTGCACCCAGGCCAGCTCGGACTCGGTGCGGGCGGGGAAGCCGTACTCCCAGCGGGCGTCGTAGGCGAGTTCGTCATGCCCCCAGTTGCGCTCGTTGAACGGCGGGTGGCACAGGACGGCGTCCGCGCGCAGGTCGGGGAAGGCGTCCGCGCGCAGGGTGTCCCCGGCGGCGGCGCGGGCGGCGGCGCGGGTGTGCAGGGCGAGCCGGAGCGCGGCGAGGGCGGCGAGGTCCGGGGCGGCGTCCTGGAGGTACAGCTCCTGCGCGGGCCCGGCCTGCTCGGTGCGGGGGGCGGCGGCGCGCAGGAGGGTGCCGGTGCCGCAGGCGGGGTCGAGGACGGTGCGGGGCCGGCCGGCGAGGTCCGCCATGAGGTCGGCGAGGTCGGCGGGGGTGAGCGTGTACTGGCGGGGGTTGGCGTCGAGGTGCCGGCCGAGCAGGAACTCGAAGGCCTTCCGGGTCCCGAGTTCGGCGGCCAGTTCGGCGGTGCCGCGCAGGAGGGGGGCGGAGGCGAGGAGGGCGGGGCCGGTTGGGGTGCGTACGGCGGGCGGAGTGTGAACCATCGGCGGGGTGTTCACAGCGACCGGTGCCTTCACGGAGTGCTCCGTGTGAACGGCGTCGGCCGCCCGGCCACCGGAGCTCGGGTTCACAGCGGGCGACGCCGCCGGTGCGGGCCCGGTTGCGGGCCCGGTTGCAGGTGCGGGCCCGGTTGCGGGCTCGGCTGCGGCCTCCGTTGCGACCTCCGTCGCGGCCCCGGCGGCCGCACTCCGCGCGCGGGCTCGGCGCCCCTTGCGCACCGCCCCGAAACGCGGCGTCAGCACCTGGTCCAGCGCCTCGGGCAGCATCGCCGCGAGGCGTTCGTCCGAGCCGGCGCTCAGGTCCAGCCACAGCGTGGGGCGGTCGTGGATCAGCAGCAGGACGCAGCCGGCGTGGGTGAGGGCGGTGACCGGCCCCTCGGGGTGGCCCACGAGCTGCTGCCAGACCCGTTCCCGCAGCGGGACTTCGGCGAGTTTGCCGTGGTCCCGCAGCCAGCCCTCCACCGCGGCGAGGGCGAAGGAGGGGCTGGTCTCGGTGCCGCCGACCGGCTTGGGGAAGTCGGCGTGCCGACGGCGCCAGTTGCTCACGGCCGCTCGGCCGACACCGGCGAGCCGCGCGATCCCGGCTGCGGTCACTTCTGTCGCGTTGTCCTGCACCCGCACGGCTCCCTCGTCGCTTGTGTGACGCCGAGCATACCGACGCACACGCGTTCGCCCCGATTCACGACCGTGTACACACCCAACCCTGTGAACTTGGTTGACTCGGTTCACACCATCTGTTCTTATTGACCCCGCGAACGGGCGGTCGCCGAGAGGAGGCGGTCGCGGCATCGGGAGGGGACATAGTCATGGGCATGAAGACCAGGGTCGCGCTGGGCGCTGTCGTGGGTCTCGCCATCATCGGCGCGGTGTCGGCGAACTCGGGCGACGGGGGCAGCGACGGCGCGAGCGACAGCCGGACCTCCGTCGGCGCGAACGAGAAGCCCGGCGGCGCGAAGGCGGACGGCAAGTCCGACGCGAAGCCCGCCGAGGACAAGGCCGCCGAGGGCAAGGCCGCCGAGAAGGCGTCCCAGGCCGACCAGTTCAAGGCGTTCGTGGAGAAGAACGGAACGCCCACGGAGAAGCAGGCCGTCTCCCACGTCACCAAGGTGCAGGGCGCCGACGAACAGAACGACGTCCTCGACGCCGCCGACGTCTACACCGACTTCACCGGCGGCATCATGGGCGAAGGCACGGGTCCCGCCAAGTTGATCGCCTCAGCGTTCGCCGACTGGAAGCAGAGCGAGAACGGCCTCGTCACCGTCTACGACGCCGACGGCGAGATCCTCGGCAACGGCAACTTCTGACCGCGGATTCCGGGCTCCGGTCCCGCGCCCGGGGACGCGGCCCCCGGATCGGGCCCCCGGATCGCGCCGCCGCTTCAGCCGCCGCACTGCCGCAGCATCGCCTGCCGGTCCGGCGCGGTCACCGCCAGCTCGTACTTGACGGCGACCTGCGCGAAGCGGACCGCGTACGCGCACCGGATCGACTTGGCCGGCGGGAGCCAGGACGCGGGACCGGAGTCCCGCTTGGCCGAGTTCGCCCGGCCTTCGACCGGGAGCAGGTTGAGCGGGTCGTTCGCCAGTTGTTCGCGCTTGCTCTCCGTCCACCGCGAGGAGCCCATCTGCCAGCTGTAGGAGAGCGGCACGACGTGGTCGATCTGGACCTCGCTCGCCTCCTGCTTGCGCCACTCGATGGTCGTCCCGGTGTACGGATCGTCCAGCGTCATCGAGATGACCACGCAGTCCGAGCCGGAGCGGAAGCGCAGCTTCTGGCCATCGCGTTTCAGCAGGTCGTTCCGCGTGTCACAACCGTTCCGGGCGAGGGGCACGCCGTCGGCCGTGTCCGTCCAGGCGTAGCCGAACTCGTCGCGGTCGTACCCCGTCCCGGGTCCGCGGCCCTTGGTCTTCAGTCCATCGATGAGCCTGCGGGCCGTCGCCTCGGCGGTGTCGCCCGCGACCGGGGCGAGGCCGGGCCCGGTTCCGTCCGGGTTGCGCAGCGGGCTGACCGCCCGCCCCTGCGCGGCCTGCCCCTGGGCCTGTCCCTCCGCCGGGGCGTCGGCACCGCCGCCCGAGGACGGGGCCCCGTCGTCCTCGGCGCCCTCGCATCCGGTGAGCAGGGCCAGCACGAGGGCGGCGCCCGCGGCCCATCCGGAACGGATCCTGCTGTACCGCCTCATACGGGCCCCTCCCCTTGCTGTGTCGCCACCACCACGGTAGCGACGGAGAGGTCCAGACCATATAGGGCCTTTAGTGGGCAAGCGGGACATATCTGCCGTACCGTCGACAGTGAGTCACGTCTCGGAAGGAGCTCTGCATGGGCATCCTCGACAAGATGAAGAGCATGGCGGGCAAGGACAAGGACAGGTCAAGGAAGATCTCCGACACCGCCGAACGCCAGGTCAACCAGAGGACCGGCGGCAAGTACGAGAAGCAGGTCGACGCCGCGCAGCAGCAGGCCGAGGGCAAGCTCGGCTTCGGACGCGAGCGGGGCCGTGACCGCCCGGAGCAGCAGTAAGCAGGTGGCTCCCCCACATCTCGAACACGACGAAGCCGTCCACGGGCCTGTCCCCGTGGACGGCTTCTTCCGTGGAGGCTACGACCCCAGGATCGAGGTCAGGAACTCGCCCACCCAGCCGAGCAGTTCCCGCCCGACCAGCGGCTTGCCGCCCACCTTCGCGGTCTTCGGGCGCGGCACGAGCACCTGGTGGGTGCCCGCCTTGATGACGCTCCCGGGGTAGAGCCGCTTGAGCCGCAGTTCCTGGGACTCGCGCAACTCCACCGGCGCGAACCGGATGTTGTTGCCTTGGAGCACGATCTCGCCGACGGCGCACGCCCGCGCGAGCATGCGCAGGCCCGCGACGAGCAGCAGGTTCTCCACCGGCTCCGGCAACTTGCCGTAGCGGTCGACGAGTTCCTCCCGTACGGCCTTGATGTCCTCTTCGCTGTTGGCGGCGGCGATGGACCGGTACGCCTGGAGCCGCAGCCGCTCGCCGGGGGCGTAGTCGTGCGGGACGTGCGCGTCGACCGGCAGCTCGATCTTGACCTCGAGCGGCGGCTCCTCCTCCACGCCGCCCTCCAGCGAGGCCCGGTAGTCCGCGACCGCCTCGCCGACCATGCGCACGTACAGGTCGAAGCCGACGCCCGCGATGTGGCCGGACTGCTCGCCGCCGAGCAGGTTGCCGGCGCCGCGGATCTCCAGGTCCTTCATCGCCACGTACATGCCCGCGCCCATCTCGGTGTGCTGGGCGATGGTGGCGAGCCGCTCGTGGGCGGTCTCCGTCAGCGGCTTCTCCGGCGGGTAGAGGAAGTAGGCGTAACCGCGCTCACGGCCACGGCCGACCCGGCCGCGCAGCTGGTGGAGCTGGCTGAGGCCGAAGTTGTCGCCGCGCTCGACGATCAGGGTGTTGGCGTTGGAGATGTCGATGCCGGACTCGACGATGGTCGTGGAGACGAGCACGTCGAACTTCTTCTCCCAGAAGTCGACCACCACCTGTTCGAGGGCCTGCTCCGACATCTGTCCGTGAGCGGTGGCGATGCGCGCCTCGGGGACGATCTCGCGCAGCCGGGCCGCCGCGCGGTCGATGGACTCGACGCGGTTGTGGATGTAGAAGACCTGGCCCTCGCGCAGCAGCTCACGGCGGATCGCGGCGCCGATCTGCTTCTGCTCGTAGGGGCCCACGAAGGTCAGCACCGGGTGGCGTTCCTCGGGCGGGGTGGTGATCGTCGACATCTCGCGGATGCCGGTGACCGCCATCTCCAGGGTGCGCGGGATGGGAGTGGCGGACATGGTCAGGACGTCGACGTTGGCCCGGAGCTTCTTCAGCTGCTCCTTGTGCTCGACGCCGAAGCGCTGCTCCTCGTCGACGATGACCAGGCCGAGGTCCTTGAACTTCGTCTCGGAGGAGAAGAGCCGGTGGGTGCCGATGACGACGTCCACCGAACCCTCCCGCAGGCCCTCCAGGGTCGCCTTCGCCTCGGTGTCGGTCTGGAAGCGGGACAGCGCCTTCACCTTCACGGGGAACTGGGCGTACCGCTCGCTGAACGTCCCGAAGTGCTGCTGCACCAGCAGGGTCGTCGGGACGAGCACGGCCACCTGCTTGCCGTCCTGCACGGCCTTGAAGGCGGCGCGGACCGCGATCTCGGTCTTGCCGTAGCCGACGTCACCGCAGATCAGGCGGTCCATGGGGACCGTCTTCTCCATGTCGTCCTTGACCTCGGCGATGGTGGTGAGCTGGTCCGGGGTCTCCGCGTAGGGGAAGGCGTCCTCCAGCTCGCGCTGCCAGGGGGTGTCCGCGCCGAACGCGTGGCCGGGCGCCGCCATCCGGGCGCTGTAGAGCTTGATCAGGTCGGCGGCGATCTCCTTGACCGCCTTCTTCGCGCGCGCCTTGGTCTTGGTCCAGTCGGCGCCGCCCAGACGGTGCAGGGTGGGGGCCTCGCCGCCGACGTACTTGGTGATCTGCTCCAGCTGGTCGGTGGGGATGTAGAGCCGGTCGCCGGGCTGGCCGCGCTTGGCGGGGGCGTACTCCACGACCAGGTACTCGCGGGTGGCGCCCTGCACGGTGCGCTGGACCATCTCGATGTAGCGGCCGACGCCGTGCTGCTCGTGGACGATGTAGTCGCCCGTCTCCAGGGTCAGCGGGTCGATGGTCTTGCGGCGCCGGGCCGGCATCCGGGCGCCCTCGCGGCCGGCGGCCTTCTGGCCGGTCAGGTCGGTCTCGGTGAGCACGGCGAGCTTGAGCGCCGGGTCGACGAAGCCGTGGTCGATCGAGCCGCAGGAGACGTGCACGACCGAGGGGGACAGCTCGTCCAGGTCGTTGTCGAGGCGGGCGGCGATGCCCTCGCCGCCGAGGACCTCGACGGTGCGGGCGGCCGGGCCGTGGCCCTCGGTGACGTACACCGTGCGCCAGCCGTCGGCGAGCCAGCCCTTGGTGTCGGCCAGCGCCTTGGCCGTGTCGCCGCGGTAGGTGTCGGGGGCGTGCATGCCGAGCTTGAGGGTGTCGGCGTCGTCCAGCGCGTCGTCGGCGGCGAACGGCGACACCGACCACCACATCATGTCCAGCTCGCGGGCCCGTTCCCGGACGTCCGCGATGGACCACAGGGAGGCCGCGTCGACGTCGATCGGCGCCTCTCCGCCGCCGGCGGTGGCCGCCCAGGAGGCCTGGAGGAACTCCTGCGACGTGGCGACCAGGTCGGCGGCGCGGGTCCGCACCCGCTCCGGGTCGCACACCAGGGCCATGGCGCCCTTGGGCAGCACGTCCAGCAGCAGTTCCATGTCGTCGACGAGGACGGGGGCCAGGGACTCCATGCCCTCGACCGCGATGCCCTCGGCGATCTTGCCGAGCAGTTCGCCCAGCTCGGGGTGGTCCTCGGCGAGGGCACGGGCGCGCTCGCGGACGTCGTCGGTGAGCAGCAGCTCACGGCAGGGCGGGGCCCACAGGCCGTGCTCGGCGACCTCGAGGGAGCGCTGGTCGGCGACCTTGAAGTAGCGGATCTCCTCGACGTCGTCGCCCCAGAACTCGACGCGGAGGGGGTGCTCCTCGGTCGGCGGGAAGACGTCCAGGATGCCGCCGCGCACGGCGAACTCGCCGCGCTTCTCCACCAGCTCCACGCGCGCGTACGCGGCGGCTGCCAGGGCCTCGACGATCTCGTTCAGGTCGGCGTTCTGTCCGGTGCGCAGTGCCACCGGCTCCAGGTCGCCCAAACCCTTGACCTGGGGCTGGAGTACGGAGCGTACGGGGGCGACGACGACGGAGACCGGGCCGGTCTCCGGGTCGTCGGGACGGGGGTGGGCCAGGCGCCGCAGGACGGCGAGGCGGCGGCCGACGGTGTCGCTGCGGGGGCTGAGCCGCTCGTGCGGGAGGGTCTCCCAGGAGGGGTACTCGACGACGCCCTCCGGGGGCAGCAGTGAGCGCAGGGCCGCGGCCAGGTCCTCGGCCTCGCGTCCCGTCGCCGTCACCGCCAGCACGGGACGGCCCGTCTCGCGGGCCAGGGCGGCGACCGAGAGGGCGCGGGCCGCGGGAGGGCCGACCAGGTCGACGTGCATGCGGTTGCCGTCTGCGGCCGCCGAGATCGCTTCCGCGAGGGCGGTGTCCTTGACGACGGCGTCGAGCAGACCGTGCAGGCTCATGGAGGGGGCGCTTTCCGTCCTGGGTGGCAACACGAATAACCCGACGCGGTGAGGGCCGGGGGTCTCCAGCGTACGTCGCTGCGGTCGCCGGTGCCGGGGGCTGTGGATGACGTCCGGTGCCGGGGTGGTCGGCGCGGCGGTGGCCCACCGGGGGTTCCGCCCCCTGGACCCCCGGGCCTGCGCCCACCGACCGCCCGACTCCGTCAGCCGAAAGGTGACGGTGGCGTGGAAAGGGGCCCGGCGCCGGTGTCCTCAGGACTGCCGGTGCCGGGCCCTCCCCCGCAACCCCCGTGTGCGGTGGCTGTCGGGTCGCCTACTCCGTGGCGATCGCGTTCAGGACGTTCATGCGGCCCGCCCGGAACGCCGGGATCAGCGCGGCGAACAGGCCCACGAAGGCCGAGCCGATGAAGACCCCGATGATCGTCGGCCAGGGGATGTCGAGGACGTTCAGTCCCTCCAGCGCGAGCAGCTTCTGCGCCGTGGCGCCCCAGCCCATGCCCAGCCCCAGGCCCAGCAGGGCGCCGAAGAGGGCGATGACCACGGACTCCAGGCGGATCATCCGGCGCAGCTGGCGGCGGGAGAGGCCGATCGCCCGCATCAGGCCGATCTCGCGGGTCCGTTCGACCACCGACAGCGCGAGCGTGTTCACCACACCGAGGATCGCGACGATGATCGCCAGGGCGAGCAGGCCGTAGACCATGTTCAGCAGCTGGCCGACCTGGTCCTTCAGCTCCTGCTTGTAGTCCGTCTGGTCGCGCACCTGGTACTGCGGGTACGCGTCCAGCGACTTCTTCAGCGCCGCGTACGCCTGCTCGGTCTGGCCGTCCGCCGCCTTGGCGAACATGATCGTGTTCGGCGGGATGCTGTCGGCCGGCAGGTACTTGCGCATCGTCTCGATGCTGATGTACCGCGCGCCCTGGTCGATGGCCACGTCGTCGTCCGTGATGGCGGCGACCTTGAGCTTCGCGGTCTCACCGCCCTTGAAGGCGACGGAGATCGTGTCGCCGACGCGCACGCCGTGCTTCTTCGCGTAGTCCGTGCCGACCGACATGGCGTCCGGCCCGTAGGCGGCGGAGAGCTCGCCCTGCGTCGTCGCGCGGTTCACGTCCTCGGCGTAGGTCGGGTCGGCGGCCGTGACGCCGTCGTCGTCGGTCTTGCCGTCGGGCGAGGTCAGCGTGGCGTCGAGCATCTTGTACCGGGTGACGTGCTCCAGGCCGGGCGTGTCCTGCATCGCCTTCTCGGCCTGCGGCACGATCCGCTGGTTGCCCTGGACGATGAAGTCGGCGCCGACCGTCTTGTCGAGCTCGCTCGTGGCGGAGGCGACCATCGAGGAGCCGACCACCGAGAGGCAGGCCACCAGCGCCAGGCCGATCATCAGGGCGGCGCCCGTGGCGCCGGTGCGGCGCGGATTGCGCAGGGCGTTGCGCTCCGCCATGCGGCCCACCGGGCCGAAGGCCCGCAGCAGCACCGCGCTGATCACCCGCACCACGAAGCCGGCCAGCAGCGGGCCGATGACGACGAAGCCGATGAGGGACAGCACGATGCCCGCGCCGAGCATCAGCGCGCCCTCGCTCGCCTTGTCGGCGGCGGCTGCCGTGAACAGGGCCACGGCACCGGCGCCGGTGAGGATCAGGCCGATCAGTCCGCGTATCCAGCCGGCCCTGCCGTCGGCCGGGGTGCCCGCGTCGCGCAGGGCGGCCATCGGGGAGACCTTGCCGGCGCGGCGGGCCGGCAGGTAGGCGGCGAGGACGGTGACCACGACGCCGAGGACCAGGCCGACCACGGGGGTGGCCGTCTTGACGGTCAGGTCGTCGGTGGACAGGTTCATGCCCGCCGCCGACATCAGCTTCATCAGACCGACGGCGATCCCGACCCCCGCCGCGACACCGAGGACGGAACCGACGATGCCGAGGAGCAGCGCCTCGACCAGCACGGAGCGGTTGACCTGGCGGCGGGAGGAGCCGATGGCCCGCATCAGGCCGATCTCGCGGGTGCGCTGGGCGACCAGCATGGAGAAGGTGTTGATGATCAGGAAGATGCCGACCAGGAACGCGATGCCGGCGAAGCCGAGCATGGCGTACTTGATGACGTTCATGAACTCGCCGAAATCCTTGCGGTTCTCGTCGGCGTTCTCCTTGGCCGTCTGCACCTTGTAGGTGTCGTCGCCCAGGGCCGTGGCGACGTTCCGCTTGAGCTGCGCGTCGGAGACACCGGACGCGGCGGTGACGTTGAACTGGGTGAACTTGCCGGTCCCGCCGAGCAGTTCGCGCTGGGCGGTGGGCGTGTCGAAGTAGATGACGGCGGCGCCGGGGTTGGTCACCGTGAAGGAGGCGATGCCGACGATCCGGGCCTTGAAGTCGCCGGTCTGCGCGATGGTGCGCAGTTCGTCACCGAGCTTCAGGTCGTGCTTGTCGGCGGTGTCGGCGTCGACCATCGTCTCGGTCGGCCCGCGCGGGGCGTGCCCGGAGGTGATCTCCATGGACCGCAGGTCGTTCTTGGTCCAGTTGCCGGCGATGGTCGGGGCGCCGCTGGTGGCGCCCACGTTGTCGTTGTCGCTGTCGACGACGGTCACGTTCATCGAAGCGACGGCGCCCTCGGCGGACTTGACGCCCTCGGCCCCCCGGATCTTCTCCAGCGCGGAGGCCGGCAGCGCCTCGGGCACGCCGCTCTGCGGGGTGTCCTCGTCCCCGGCGTCCTTCGGCATGACCGTCACGTCGGAGGAGGTGACCGCGAACAGTTTGTCGAAGGTGGTGTTCATCGTGTCCGTGAACACCAGGGTGCCGCACACGAACGCCACCGACAGCAGCACCGCCACCGCCGAGAGCGCCATACGGCCCTTGTGCGCGAAGAAGTTGCGCATCGAGGTCTTGACGACGGTCATGACGTGCGCCCCCGGGCGTCGAAGTCCTTCATGCGGTCGAGGACGGCGTCCGCGGTCGGCCTGTGCATCTCGTCCACGATGCGGCCGTCGGCGAGGTACAGCACCCGGTCCGCGTAGCTGGCGGCCACCGGGTCGTGGGTGACCATCACGATGGTCTGGCCCAGGTCGTCGACCGACTGCCGCAGGAAGCCCAGCACTTCGGCGCCGGCGCGCGAGTCGAGGTTTCCGGTCGGCTCGTCACCGAAGATGATCTCGGGCTGCGCCGCCAGTGCCCGCGCCACCGCGACCCGCTGCTGCTGGCCGCCGGAGAGCTGGGTGGGACGGTGCTTGAGCCGCCCGGCGAGCCCCACGGTCTCCACGACCCGGTCCAGCCACGCGCGGTCGCACTTGCGTCCGGCGATGTCCATGGGCAGCGTGATGTTCTCGAGCGCGTTCAGCGTCGGGAGCAGGTTGAACGCCTGGAATATGAAGCCGATCCGGTCCCGGCGCAGTTGCGTGAGCTTCTTGTCCTTCAGGCCGGTGATCTCGGTCTCGTCCAGGTAGATCTGTCCGCCGGTCACGGTGTCCAGGCCGGCCAGGCAGTGCATGAGCGTGGACTTGCCGGAGCCCGACGGTCCCATGATCGCGGTGAACTGGCCGCGGGCGATGTCCACGTCCACGTGGTCGAGGGCGACCACCCGGGTCTCGCCCGAGCCGTACGCCTTGACGACCTGCCGCGCTCGCGCGGCAACGGCCGTACGCCCTCCAGTGCTCCCGTGCCTGGGAATGGTTACGGCCGATGTCATGGCAAGTCTCCTATGTCGGTCATCAAGTGAGCCGTCGGTGCCGTCGGTGCCCGCCGGGCGGTACCGATGTGCGTGTCGCTGCTACGTCGAAGAGTCTGGCCGGAACAAGGGGCCGGCCGCGCTGGTGTTCAGCGCACTCTTTTACTGGGGAAAACCCCACCCCCGCAGGTCCGGTTCACCGCCCCCCGGCGGCGTAAAGCCAGATTAAGGACGCCGCCGGGTCCGTCTCGTCCTCCGTCGGTACGAACCCTCCCCGACCCGTAGTACGGAGGTACCCCTAGGGGCAGTCCCCCCGTGGGCGGAGCCGGCCTCGGGGTCGCCTCCACCCTTGGACGCACCGAGCATCCACCCTTCCGCCGCGTCAGGGTCAACCGGAACGGCCGCTTCACCGTGCGGAGTTGCGCCGGAGGCGACCGCCGCCGCCAGGATCCGCCGGGCGCGGCCCCCGAGGCCGGCGGCGTCCGCACACACCGGGCCGCTCGGTTCGGCCTCACCCGACGGCGTTTCACCAGCGGGGTCTGTCGCGGACTGCGGCCGGCGGCTCCGTCACGGCGCTGGTCCTGACGCCGGGCCCCGGCCCGGCCTCCGTCCCGGCCGGTGCCGCGCGGGCCGGCCCCGGGGTCAGTCCACCGCCCGCCCCGTCAGTGAGCGCAGGCTGCTGCGCGCGGAGGCCATGTGCGCCTGCACGTCGTCCCACCGGTCCCCGTGCTCGCGCAGCACCCGCTCCGTCTCACGGGCGATCCGCTCCTCACGAGCCCGGGCCTCGGCGACCACCTCGGCCGCCAACGCCCGGGCCTCCTGCTGCCAGCGCGCGGCCACCGCCTCGGCGTCGGCCAGGGCACGCTCCGCCTCGTACAACTCCCGCTCGGCGCGCGCCAACGCCTCCGCGAGGCGCGCGTCCAGGGTCCGCGCCCGTTCGGCCTCCTCCTGCTCGGCGGCGGCCCATCGTTCGGCGTGCTCCCTGCTCTGCTCACCGAGCATCCCGGTGGTACGCCCGCGCATCTCACGCAACACGGTCAGGGCCTCGGCCCGCCCCGCCTTCACCTCGCGCCGTGCCGCGATCCGTACCTCGTCGGCCGCCGCGCGCGCGGCGAGCAGCCGCTGGCGGGCCCACTCGTCGGCCTCGGCGCGTACGGCTTCGGCGTGCGCCCGCGCGGTCTCGCGCACGCCGGTCGCGTGCGCCCGCGCGTCTTCCATCAGCTCCTCCGCCGCACGCCGCGCGCCCTCCCGTACGGCCCGCGCCTCCTCTTCCCCGAGCTGGAAGAGGCGCCGCGCGCGCTCCCCGAGCGCCGCGTAGTCCTGCGGGGCGAGCCCTGCCACCGTCTCCCGCAGCCGCTCCAGTTCCGTGCCCATCTCCCGGGCGAGCACGGTGAGCCGGGCCACCCGCTCCCACGCGGCGTCCCGCTCGCCGGAAAGGGCCTCGGCACACGCGTCGGCCTGTTCGGGTCGGTAGCCACGTCCCCGTACGACCACGAAGCCGTGCGGCGACGCCGATGCGCTGCTCATGCCGGATCCCCTGTTCGCCGGAGTCTCACCCGATTCAATGACAATCCGCGCATATCCTTATGGATCGATACGAATCATTCATAATGTGACACTCCGACACGCTGCCGCGGCGGCGACCCGCCACGGGAAAGGGGCCGGGCCCGGTCGCACACGAGAGCGACCGGGCCCGGCCCCTGAGAAGCCGACGGTGTCAGCGGCGCTGCCGCCTCACAGCAACCCGTCCCACATCTGCTCCAGCAGCACCGACCACCAGCTCTCCGGCGAGCCGAGCGCCGCCGGGTCCAGCGCGGCCAGCTGGGCCTGGAAGTCCACCGTCCAGCGACCCGCCTGCTCCTGGTTCAGACCGAACCTGAGCCGCCACATCCGGCCCAGCAGCGCCAGGGAGCGCGCGAACTCCGGCAGCCCCGTGTTCACGAACTGCGGCGGCACGGGCGCACCGCCCGGCCCCGCCTCCACCGGCACCGCCACGATGGCCGCCGTGCCGTACTGCACGCAGATCGCGCGTCCGAAGTCACTGCCCACGACGAGGTACGAGCCCGCGTCCGGGGCCGGCTGCACCCCCCGCTCGGCCGCCAGCTCCGCCAGCGTCGGCACCGGACGCCCCGGCTGGGCCTGCGCCCAGAAGAAGGGCCCCATGTCCATCGGCAGACCCGCCGTCACCAGCGTGTGCGCCACGACCGGCGGCACACCCTGCCGGGAGACCGCGGCCTGCTCGAACCGGAAGATCCCCGGACCGAACGCGGCCCCCAGCTCCTGCCCGATGGCCTCCGGCGGAAGCGGCGGCACCGGCTGCACCGGCGGCAGCGGCGCACGCACCGGCGCCGGACGCGCCGGCCCGTCGGCCACCTGGTGCAGCTCACCCTGGTGGGCGAGCAGCTGCTGCATGCCCTGCTGCCTGCTCGCGTGGTCGGTGCCGTACGGCGCGATCGACGTGATCCGTGCCTGCGGCCACTGCTCCCGGATCATCCGCGCGCAGTACGCGCCCGGCAGCTCGCACGACTCCAGCTCCGTGTGCAGCTCCAGCACCTGGTCCGGTGGCACGTTCATGGCCCGCAGCTCGTGGAAGATCTGCCACTCCGGGTGCGGCGTGCCCGGCGCCGAACGCCGGATCAGCTGCTGCTCGGACCCGTCCTGCGCGCGGTAGCGCAGGACGGCCTGGTAGCCCGGACCGACGGTCGGCAGACCGGCGGGCTGCTGCGGGTAGCCGTACGCCGGCGGCTGACCGGGACCGGGCTGACCGGGCTGACCGGGAGGCGGCATCGCGCCGGGCGGCACCGCGCCGGGCGGCACCGCGCCGGGCGGCATGGGCGGTGCGGCACCGGGGGCACCCGGAGCGCCCGGGGGCGGCGGAGGCGTGCCGGGGCCGCCGGCCGGCGGCGCGGCCAGCACGGTCTGGGCGTGGTGCACGGCACCGCCCGCGCCGCCCGAGGAACCCTGAGCCGCGCCGGGCGCGCCGGGCGCGGAGGGAGGCGGCGGCACACCCGGACCAGCAGGCGCGCCCGGTGCGCCGGGGGCGCGGGGAGGTGCGGGCGGCGGGCCGGGAGGCTGAGGTGCCCCACCGCCCGTCCGGCCCGGGTCGGCCAGCATCGTGGCGGCATGGTGCATCCCGCCCGGCGGCGTCCCACCGGGGGCGCTCGGCGGGGGCGGCGTACCCGGCGCGCCCGGACGCCCCGGACCGGCCGGGGGCTGCGGAGCGCCACCCGGCGGAGGCGGCGTACCCGGACCGGCCGGAGGCTGCGAGGCGCCGCCCTGCGAAGGCGCCGCACCCGGCGCACCCGGACCGCCCGGACCACCCGGACCACCCGGAAGCTGCGAACCCCCCGGCGGAGGCGGCGTACCCGGCCCCCCCGTCCCCTCGGGACCGAGCGACGACACGAGTTGCGTCGGCACGTAACCGCCTGCCGGCGCACCCGGCGCACCCGGCGCATGCGGCCCCGACGGCGGCGGAGGCGTACCACCGGGGCGCGCGCCCGGCACCCCCGGAGCACCCGGCGGAGGCGGCGTGGTCGCGCCACCGCCCCGGCGCGGTGGGGGCGCCGCCTTGCTGGTCGCGGCATCGGCGATGTCCCCGGCGTCCGGCGCGAGCGGCCGGGTCGGCGGGGCCGGCGAGGCCGGCGGTGCCGACGCGTCCGGACCGGCCGGCGGCGTACCCGCCCCCGCGGAGGCGGCCGGCGCGCTCGGGTCGTCGATCGCGGGCGCGAGCGCCGTCGGCGGAAGCTGACTGCCCCCCGACATCAGCGCCGTCTTGGCGTCCGGCGTCGTCGAGGGCGGCGGCGTACCGTCGTCGGGACCGCTCAACGGCGGCGCGAACACGGTCTCGGGCAGCGGTACGGAACGGTCCTCACCGGCGTCCCCGTTGGTGTCGGTCCCCGCCCAGGGCGTCGCCCCGGCCGGCGCACCCGGCGCCCCGGAAGCGGCACCGGGACCGCTGCCCCCGGCCGCCGGCCACGCCGCCCCGCTCCGCTGTCCGCCCGCCGAAGCGGCGGGCGCAGCCGGAGTCGCGGGCCCGGCGGGGGCCGACGGAGTCCCCGTCCCGGTCCCGGGGAGCGCGCCCGTACCGGCGCCCGCGGTGGCGCCACCGGCGGCGTCGTGATCCTCCTGCCGCCGATCCGGAATGCCCAGCTTGTCCGCCGCCTCCTGCAGCCACTCCGGCGGAGTCAGCAAGAACGACGTCTGGTTCAGGTCCACCCGCGCCGCGGGAGCCGGCGCCGGCTCCCCGGCCTCGTCGGGACGGCCGTACTCCTCCTCGTACCGGCGGATCACCTCACCCACCGGCAGGGCCGGCCACAGCGTCGCCTCACCGCTGTCCCGCGCGAGCACCAACCGCTGCGCGCCGCCGTCCGAGCGCGGCCCGTCCGCACGGTCCTCGGCCCACACCACGAACCCCAGGTCGAACTCCCGCACCCGCACCTCGCGATGCTGGTACGCCGGCAGCTCGCCGTTGACCCACTCCTCCGCGCGCTCCTGCGCCTGCGCGAACGTCACCATCGTCAGCTCACTCCCCGCCCGCGGACACCGGCGCCGCGGGCACCGCACGCGCGAAACCGCCGTCCACCATCAGGTTCGCCACCGTCTCCAGCTCCGGCGGAGAACCCGCCAGCCGCGACAGGAACGCGTCGAAGTCCTCACCGCACGGCAGCAGCAACCGCTCCACCCGCTCCGCCGGCGGCCACGCCGGATCCACGTCCCGCGCGTCGTCGTACGCGCAGAACCACACCGAACCGATCCGCTCGCCCTTCACCTTCACCGCGAGCAGACCGCCCTGGACGAACGCGACGCCCAGGTAGTCCTTCGTCAGGTGGTCCCGCAGGCACTTGTTGACGTACACCAGGTCGTTGACCGCCGCCTCCTCACGCACCGTGAAGAACGGCTGGTCCACCAGCAGACCCAGCTCCGCGTCCAGCGCCGTACCCACCGGCGCGCACCCGCCCGCCGCCTTCAGGAACGAGCGGTACGCACCCGGCAGCCGGTACCCGAGGTCCTCCTCGACCTCCTGCACCTGCTGCTCCGACACCGCCAGACCCGACTTCGGCAGCCCGAAGTGCACCGGGCGCGTCTCCTGCAACGGGCGCGTGCCCCGCTTGCCCTGGTCCACCGCCGCCGTCGCGAGCCCGCCGTGATGACGCAGCAGCGCCTTCACCTCGACCGGGACCAACTCCATCCGCCGCGACCCGGGCACGTGATGCCACGTCCAGCCGTGCGGCGTCGCCACCGCCGGCACCGTGTCCCACAACTCGTGCCCCGACGCCGACAACGCCGCGTTCGCCGACACGTAGTCCGTCAGCCGCAACTCGTCGACCCCGAATCCCTCCGGCGGCTCCGCGATCTCCGCGACCGCACGGGCGTACGGCGCGAAAACGGGATAACCGCCCTCGTCCACCCGTACCCCTCTCGGGTGACGGGCCGCCCGCACCGGATCCGGGAAGTGCACGACCTGCCCGGCGTAGGCCGCGTTCGGCGGCGCGGCGTGTCCCCCAGCCTGGCGGCTGGGCGGTGCCCCCAGCCCGAGCCGACCTGTCGTCATGGCGGTTGCCCCCTGCGGCGTCTGTCTGATCTGTCTGATCCGGGTCTGCACTGTCCGGACCGCCCAGGGCCGTCTGCACTGCCTGGACCGTCCGGACTGTCTGGTTCACCGCACGCGATAGCGGTGGCGACAGCCTATGCGGTACGACGTCGCCGGTCACCGGCAGCGGACATCGCACCGACGCCCGCCCTTCCGCTTCCGTGACCAGCCGTCACCCTCTCGTGACGCACCGCCCACGCACGGGCGTGTCGCCACGCCCCAGCTTCCGCACGAGCCACGCCATTTGGCACCCTGTGACCTCCGGGGGGATGCTCAGGAGGGGAAAATGATCATGAGTGCGACACAGACGGGCCCGCACACCGACCGGTCCGACGATCCCGGCAGCGGTGACCCCCGCATCGGCTGGAGCGCCACCGACGCTCTGCACATCCCCGTCCTCCGTCACCGCCGCGACGGCATCCTCCCCACCGTCGCCGCCGCCCTCTCCGTCCGCGGCACCACCCTCACCGGCACCGCCACCCGCGCCGACACGCCCCCCGCCCTGCACCACCTCGTGCAGGACTTCCTCGACGCCCTCACCAGCGGCCAACGCGACCGCTACACCGGCCGCTGCGCCGAGACCATCCTCATCTCGCGGCACCTCACCACCGCCGACGCCGCCCGCAGCAAGCGCGCCTCCCGGAAACCCATGACCAACGGCGAGGCACGCAAGGCCCTCAGACACGCCAAACTCACCACCCGCCGCATCCGCGAGGACGGCGATCCCCTCCACGGCAGCTTCGCCCCACCCTGCCGCGCCTGCACCGCCCTCAGCGCCCACTTCGGCGTCCGCGTCGTCGACCCGACCACCCACGACGACTGACCCCACCGCAGACGGCCGACCCCACGCAGACGGCCGGCCCGCAGCAGACGACCGACCCGCAGCAGACGACCGACACCACCACAGGCACCCCACGCCGACCCGTGACGCCCGTGACGCCCGTGACGCCCGTGACGCCCGTGACGGACCAGACGACCGAGACGACCGAGACGACCGAGACGAACCAAGGGCAGATGCACGCCGACCGCACCTCCACCACCCGCTTCCCCGTCCCCGTCGACGCCGCCCTGCGCGACGCCGGCTGGCACCCCGGACGCTGGGACATCAAGCAGGCCGAGATCTGGGCCGACGCCCTGCGCGAGCACACCTCACCGGCCGGGCACCGCCACACCGTCTTCCCCGCCGCCGTCGAGGCCTGGGCCGAATTCGGCGGCCTGCACATCGCCCCCACCGGCCCCGGCCGTCAGATCGCCCCCGCCACCCTCCACCTCGACCCCCTCCACGGCCTCCACATGGCCCGCACCCTCGGCGACCTCGGCCGCGCCCTCGACACCCAGACCTGCCCCCTCGGCGCCGAGACCGACAGCCAGGCCCTCAT
>NZ_JAGMUE010000650.1:0-602 GCF_019049165.1 Streptomyces sp. AC627_RSS907 | reverse complement strand
TCCTATGCTGGGCCGATGCCGGATGCGCTGCTGGAACCCGTGGGTCTCGGCGCCACCGAGAGCGCCCTGTATCTGCATGTGCTGTCCACCCCTCGCTGCACCACGACCCAACTCGCCGACGCCGTCGGGGCGACCCCGGCCCAGGTCCGTCCCGCCCTGCGGCGACTGGTCGAGTCGGGCCTGATCGCCCGGATCGGGGGCCGGCCCGCCCGCTACACCGCCGCCCCACCCGGCGCGGCCTTCGACGCCCTCGCCGAGCGGCGGCAGCAGGAGCTCGATGAGTTGCGCGGGCACCTGCGGGAGCTGGCCGTGCGCTACCAGGGGGCGACCGCGAGCAGCCCCGGGGACCTGATCGAGCTGGTCGAGGGCCCGCTCGCGATGCGGGACCGGGTCGAACAGCTCCAGCTCGGCGCGGAGCGGGAGATGCTGGTGGTCGACTGCCCGCCGTACTTCAGCGCGACGGCCAACGAGAACCCCATCGAGGACCAGTTGCTGCGGCGCGGCGTCGAGTGTCGGGTCATCTACGACGCGGCGGCGCTGGAGATGCCGGGCCGGATGGAGTTCGTCTGGTCCTGCGTCGCCAAGGGAGAGCAGGCGCGGAG
>NZ_JAGMUE010000649.1:0-560 GCF_019049165.1 Streptomyces sp. AC627_RSS907 | reverse complement strand
CCTCTCAAGCGGTTAGGATTACTAACGTTAGGATTCCTTACGAACGTATATCGTTAGTACCACTAACGCAACAGCTAGGCTGTCGGCATGGAGACCGGCGACGAAACGCGCTTCGACCGCGGCGACGCGGCCCCCGAGCGGCTCAAGGGCCAGCTCTCGCGCCTCGTCGGGATGACCGCCGCGCAACTGCGGCGCGTGGCGGGCGACGCGCTCGGCGCGGTGGGGGCCCGCAAGGACCACTTCGTGGTGCTCGCCACGCTCGCCGAGTTCGGGTCGGCGAGCCAGGCGGCCCTCTCCGACCGCACCCGGATCTACAAGAGCGACCTCGTCGCCGTCCTCAACGACCTCGCGGACGGCGGCTGGGTGCGCCGCGCCCCCGACCCGGTCGACCGGCGCCGCAACGTCGTCACCCTCACCGACAGCGGCGAGCGCCGCCTCGCGGAACTCGACCGCGTCCTCGCCGACGTCAACGAGCGCGTCATGGCCCCGCTCGACCACGACGAGCGCAGGCAACTCTTCGCCCTGCTCGGCCGCGTCAACGCGCACCTCGACACCCCGCC
>NZ_JAGMUE010000648.1:0-632 GCF_019049165.1 Streptomyces sp. AC627_RSS907 | reverse complement strand
CACCCGTCGACGCCTCCCACAGCAGCGGGCCCGGCAGCGCGCACCAGACGATCAGCACGCACAGGTCATAGTCGAAAAAAGCGAACTTACCCAGTTTGACGTAGGCGTTAAAACGCCCGCTCCGCCGTACCGGATTAGTGGTGTCTACCGCCATCAGAAGTGTCCCCCCGTTCGAAGATGCGGGGGCTCTCCCATGGCCGACCTGGCGGCGCGCGCACCTTCTGGGTTCCGTCGCGGCCACGGCCGCTCGTCCAGATTCCAAGGGATTGTCACGCTAGGAAGTACAGGAACCTGCTGGCCATAGCAATTCAGTGCGCGCTGAGTGGCGCCACAGGCAATCAATTGCCATACGCATACGTCCCCCGCCGGCCGTAGCGTGGGCGCCGCACCAGGGTCTCACCGTACCCTCTCCTCCTCAGCCTCGACGAACTCCCTGACCGTGGTCGCCGTTCCACGGAATTTCGCGCGGGCAGCGTCGCCCACGCGCCAGTAATGGAGGTGCATTTTGAGTTCTCGCTCGCAGACCGGGGCAAGCGGCACGCCGCTCCTCGACCGGATCAGCGGCCCCGCGGACGTCCGCGGCCTCGCCGCGCACGAGCTGCCCGCCCTGGCCAGCGAGATCAGGGAGTTCC
>NZ_JAGMUE010000647.1:0-746 GCF_019049165.1 Streptomyces sp. AC627_RSS907 | reverse complement strand
ACCAGGAACAGACGATCACCCGTAAGGCCCAGGAGTTCTTTATCGCGATCAAGCTCGATCGCGAGGTGAGCAAGGACGACATCCTGGAGGGCTACCTCAACACCAGCTACTTCGGGCGCAACGCGTACGGCATCCAGTCCGCCGCCCAGGCGTACTACGGCAAGGACTCCGACGAGCTGAACACCGCCGAGAGCGCCTACCTGGCCACCCTGCTCAACGCGCCCAGCGCGTACGACGTCGTCGTGCACCCCGAGAACAAGGGGCGCGCGCTGGCCCGTTGGAACTACGTGCTCGACGGCATGGTGGAGAAGGACTGGCTCGACAAGTCCGAGCGCGAGGCCATGAAGTTCCCCACCCCCGACCCCGCCAAGCCCACCTCCAGCATGTCCGGGCAGCGCGGCTACCTCGTCGAGGCGGTCAAGAACTACATCACCGCCAACGACATCATCGACGAGCAGGACCTGGCGGCCGGCGGTTACCGCATCACCACCACCATCGACAGGAAGAAGCAGGACGCCTTCGTCGAGACGATGGACGAACGCCTGATGAGCAAGCTCAGCAAGGCGAACAAGGTGGACAAGTACGTGCGGGCCGGCGGCGCCTCCATCGACCCGGACAACGGCAGGGTGGTCGCCCTCTACGGCGGCATCGACTACACCAAGCAGTACGTCAACAACGCCACCCGGCGCGACTACCAGGTCGGCTCGATCTTCAAGCCGTTCGTCTTCACCTCGGCCGTCGAGAAC
>NZ_JAGMUE010000646.1:0-698 GCF_019049165.1 Streptomyces sp. AC627_RSS907 | reverse complement strand
CCGCACGCCCCGGAGCTGGGCCGGACCCACCGGCGGCACGGCGTCCGCGGCGCCGCTGGCGCCCCAGCGCGGCGCCATCCGCGCGCAGTCGGCCCGCAGTTCGGCGAACGACTCCGGCTCGGCGGCGTGTACGGGAAGGTCGGGGGTGGCGTCCTGTGGCATGGGCTCTCCCGGTCCGTGGGGCGGCTGGCGCACACCCCGGCTAGGGGAACCGTAGGCACGTCGTACGCTGCGAAGAAAGCCCTACTATCGGGTAGTTTTGCCCGTTCGGCGCGGGGCGGCGGAGCCGGTAGCGTGAAGCGACCGTCCTCACCACCGTCCTTGTCGTCGCCCGCAGGAGCAGACTCGCCGTGCGCATTGCTGTCACCGGCTCTATCGCCACTGACCACCTGATGACCTTCCCCGGCCGTTTCGCCGACCAACTGGTCGCCGACCAGTTGCATACGGTCTCGCTGTCCTTCCTGGTCGACGCCCTCGACATCCGCCGCGGCGGCGTCGGGCCCAACATCTGCTTCGGGATGGGCGCGCTCGGCCTGCGTCCGGTCCTGGTCGGCGCGGCGGGCGAGGACTTCGCCGAGTACCGCGCGTGGCTGGAGCGGCACGGCGTCGACACCGAGTCGGTGCGCATCTCGGAGCTGCTGCACACCGCGCGCTTCGTGTGCACGACCGACACCGACCACAACCAGATCGCCTCCCTC
>NZ_JAGMUE010000645.1:0-695 GCF_019049165.1 Streptomyces sp. AC627_RSS907 | reverse complement strand
GTTCCACACTCCAGGCCAAATTGATTCGGTCCAACGGATTGAATCTCTCCGTACGCTTTCGCTGCACAGAGGGAGTTAC
Organism: Streptomyces sp. AC627_RSS907; assembly: GCF_019049165.1. Lineage (NCBI taxonomy): Bacteria > Bacillati > Actinomycetota > Actinomycetes > Kitasatosporales > Streptomycetaceae > Streptomyces > Streptomyces sp. AC627_RSS907. The sequence continues at coordinate 616 of NZ_JAGMUE010000645.1, read as the reverse complement.
TACTGGCTGGCTCGACCGTCCGCGACGGTCGAGATAATCTCGAACAGCGCTCCCGCTGAATACCGGCCCGCTCCGGAGCTCGACCAGCGGCAGGGGGAAGTGCGCGTCTCGGCTACGCATGTTGGTGATCGCCTGTCGGGTCATACCTGACAGCTCGGCGATTTCCGCAATGCCCACAAGATCCATGCGGCGCGTCTCAGTGCTCGGTTCGAACTCGAACAAGGAAGCCTCCCACTCATCGTGTCACTCGGAAACGCTATGCCGTTTCCGTCACACACAGACGCTACAACAGAACTTAACCTTTGTCCACGGCGTGCCGTGTCAGGTGTACACGCTCGAAGGTTACTTGACACTCGAGAGGCCGTTCACCAGCACGCGGCCGGCGCCCGGGAGGAAGAAGCCGCACATCCCAAAAAGACGGGGGAAGCCCCGTTATCTTCTTCGCGGTCCTGCAAGAGGGCCGCTGGCCTCCGGGCCCGGTATGGCTGTTGCCCCCTGTCGAAGTAGATGACCTGGGGGGTGGTGTCACCGGGTCCGAAGGGGTGCCGTCACAGACGCTGATCAGAGGTCTGACCACCGCCTGGCCGGGCGCAACGCCCGGCCGCTCGCGGGCGGG
>NZ_JAGMUE010000644.1:0-919 GCF_019049165.1 Streptomyces sp. AC627_RSS907 | reverse complement strand
GGGTTCGCACAGGGAATGCTGTGCGTGGCTCTGCTCTCGCTCCTCTTCGCCGGCATCGGCCTGGTGATCGCCGCACTCACACCGCGCCGCGGCTTCGGCGTGGCCGCCGTCATCGCCGTGTTGACCATCTCGTACGGCGCGGTCAGCGTGATGCAGGGCATAGCCGACGAGCAGGGCGAGACCGGCGCGATCGAGTGGATCGGCCTCTTCTCACCGATCACGCTCATCGACGGCATCGGATCCGCCTTCCTCGGCGCGACGTCCGCCGCGCCCGGGCAGTTCGGCCCGGACGCAGCGGTTGGCGTCGTGTACCTGCTGGTGTACGCCGTGCTGGTCGCCGGCGCGTACGGGCTGCTGGTCCGGCGCTACCGGAAGGTCGGGCTGTGACCACCCGCGTGCGAGCGGGGCGCCCGGCTGATCGATCCGCGACCGCGATCGATCGACCGCTGGCGCGCCTCCCGCACGGTCACCGCCGCCTCTCGGACGCGTCCGCCCGTCCGTCGACCGCCACCACCCCTCGAAGGAATGGGCCGCGCCCATGAGCACTCTCATCATCGACAACGTCTCGCGCTGGTTCGGGAACGTCGTCGCCGTCAACGACGTGACGATGACCATCGGCCCGGGTGTGACCGGCCTGCTCGGCCCCAACGGCGCCGGCAAGTCCACGCTGATCAACATGATGGGCGGCTTCCTCGCGCCCTCCACCGGCTCCGTCACGCTGGACGGCACGCAGATCTGGCGCAACGAGCGCAGCTACCGGCACATCGGCATCGTGCCCGAGCGCGAGTCGATGTACGACTTCCTCACCGGGCAGGAGTTCGTGCTGGCCAACGCCGAGCTGCACGGGCTCCCCAAGCCGCGCGCCGCCGCACAGCGGGCGCTGGCCACGGTGGAGATGGAGTACGCGGCGGGCCGCAAG
>NZ_JAGMUE010000643.1:0-796 GCF_019049165.1 Streptomyces sp. AC627_RSS907 | reverse complement strand
GCCTCGGGATTTCGCTCGAGGCGGTCAGGCAGCAGGTGGAGGAGATCATTGGTCAGGGCCAGCAGGCCCCGTCCGGCCACATCCCCTTCACTCCCCGTGCCAAGAAGGTGCTGGAGCTCTCGCTCCGCGAAGCCCTTCAGCTCGGGCACAACTACATCGGCACGGAGCACATCCTGCTCGGCCTGATCCGCGAGGGTGAGGGCGTCGCCGCCCAGGTCCTCGTGAAGCTCGGGGCCGACCTGAACCGGGTCCGGCAGCAGGTCATCCAACTGCTCTCCGGCTACTCCGGTGGCAAGGAGGCCGCCACGGCCGGCGGCCCCGCCGAAGGCACGCCTTCGACGTCCCTTGTCCTGGACCAGTTCGGTCGCAACCTGACGCAGGCCGCCCGCGAATCCAAGCTCGACCCGGTCATCGGGCGCGAGAAGGAGATCGAGCGGGTCATGCAGGTGCTTTCGCGCCGCACCAAGAACAACCCGGTCCTCATCGGTGAGCCCGGCGTCGGTAAGACGGCGGTCGTCGAGGGGCTGGCGCAGGCCATCGTCAAGGGCGAGGTGCCCGAGACGCTCAAGGACAAGCACCTGTACACCCTGGACCTGGGTGCGCTGGTCGCCGGTTCCCGTTACCGCGGTGACTTCGAAGAGCGCCTCAAGAAGGTGCTCAAGGAGATTCGCACGCGCGGCGACATCATTCTGTTCATCGACGAGCTGCACACCCTGGTGGGTGCCGGCGCGGCCGAGGGCGCGATCGACGCCGCCAGCATTCTCAAGCCGATGCTGGCCCGTGGCGAGCTCCAGAC
>NZ_JAGMUE010000642.1:0-564 GCF_019049165.1 Streptomyces sp. AC627_RSS907 | reverse complement strand
GACGTACGCCGTCACGTCGCACGCTCCCGCCTCGGGGCCAGGGGGTCGCGCGCCGAGCGGGCGAGCAGCAGGGGGACGGCGCAGGCCAGGCCGACCGCGCCCAGGGCGACGGCGGCCGGCCGGGGGCCGAGCCACGCCAGTACGGCGCCGCAGCCGAGGACGCCGGCGGCGCGCACGGCCGCGTTGACCAGCCCGGTGGCGGCGGTGAGCCGGCCGAGCAACGCGGCCGGGGTGAGCACCTGGCGCGCGGAGCCGGCCGTGACGAAGGCGAAGGCGGAACACGCGTCCACGCACAGGACCGCGCAGAACGCGTCCGCGAACCCCCGCGCCACGGACAGCCACAGGAAGGACGCCGCGAGCCCGCCCAGCGCCACCCCGAGGAGCGGCCCCCACGGCAGGTGCTCGACGAACCGCACCACCACCAGCGTCACCAGCAGCCCGCCGACGCCCGCCGCGGAGAGGACCAGCCCGACGCGGGCGGGACCGAGGTGCAGCGCCTGTACGGACAGCGCGACGACGACCAGCACGGCGGCCCCCGCGGTCACGTGCAGGTACAGGTAGGCC
>NZ_JAGMUE010000641.1:0-593 GCF_019049165.1 Streptomyces sp. AC627_RSS907 | reverse complement strand
GTACGAGACGGTCACCGCGGGCGCGGCGTCGGTGGCCACCGACGAGCGTTCGACGCCGCGTTTCCGGTTCGGGCTCAGCCGCGAGTAGCCGCGAGCCCGGCGGACGCGGGGCCGGAACGGGCCGCGCGTGGGCTCGGGCGGTGCTCGGAAGCCGGTACCGTGACCCCGCGTGACCACTTTGATCTGGATCGCGGTCGTTCTCCTCGCCATCGCCGGATATCTGCTCTGGACCGCCGGCCGCCTGGACCGGCTGCACACCCGGCTGGACGCGACCCGCGCGGCGCTGGACGCGCAGTTGCTACGGCGCGCCTCAGTGGCCCAGGAGTTGGCCACCTCAAGCCTGCTCGACCCGGCCGCCTCGATCGTGCTCTATCAGGCGGCGCAGGCCGCGCGGCAGGCCGAGGAGGAGCACCGGGAGGTGGCCGAGAGCGAGCTGAGCCAGGCGCTGCGCGCGGTCTTCGCCGAGTCCGCCCAGGTGGAGGCGGTGCAGCAGGCGCCGGGCGGCGACGCGGCGATGGGGGAGTTGGGGGAGGCGGTCCGCCGGGTGCCGATGGCCAGGCGGTTCCACAACGCCGCGGTGCGCGAGGCGCGTC
>NZ_JAGMUE010000006.1:0-40258 GCF_019049165.1 Streptomyces sp. AC627_RSS907 | reverse complement strand
GACCACCCGGACACCGGCCGCGGCCAGGGCGTCCAGGGCGGTGTGCGGGTCCTCGAAGGAGGTGGCGAGGTGGCAGGTGTCGACACAGACGCCGATACGGGGGTGGCCGACCGCCGTCAGCGGGGCGATCGCGTCACCGGTCCTCTCCACGACGCAGCCGGGCTCCGGCTCCAGCCCGATACGGATCGAGCGGCCGGTCAGCTCGTGCAGGGCGTCGAGGCGCTCGCCCAGCACTACCAGGGCCGTGCGGGCCTTGTCGGCGCGCGTCTCGTCGTAGGCCGTGCGCCAGGCCAGCGGCAGCGTGGAGATGGTGCCCTCCGTGACATCGTCGGGCAGCAGCCCCGCCAGGACGCGGGCCAGCGAGGTGGTGTGCTCCAGGCGCTGCGGGTCGGCCCAGTCCGGCTGGTAGACCCGGTACTTCACCTCCCCCGCACCGAACCCCTCGTACGGGAACCCGTTGAGGGTGACGACCTCCAGACCCCGCCGGTCCAGCTCACCACGCAGCCCCCGCAGCGCGGACGGGTCGGTGACCAGGGCCTGGGCGGCATCCCGGGCCAGCCACAGCCCGATCCCCAGCCGGTCCCGGCCCAGCCGCCGGCGCACCGGCTCACAATGGTCACGCAACTGGGCCAGAACCCCGTCCAGCGACTCCGCGGGATGGACATTCGTGCAGTACGCGAGATGGACGACGGAACCATCCGGATGCCGGAAACGCACCGGTCACGCCCCCGCGGGCAGCGGCTCGGCGACAGGGGCGCCACGCAGGACGGAGTTGCCCTCGTGAGTGGCGTCGGTGGCCACGACATCGAGTTCGAGCCGACCGCTCTGGGCGTAGAACTCCACCGGGTTGCGCCACAGCACGAGGTCCACGTCGTCCTCGTCGAAGCCGGCCCGCAGCATGGCGTCGCCGACCTTGCGGGTCTTGAGCGGGTCGCTCCTGCCCCAGTCGGCGGCCGAGTTGACGAGCACCTTCTGCGGTCCGTACTCCTTCAGCACGGCCACCATGCGGGCCTCGTCCATCTTGGTGTCCGGGTAGACGGAGAAGCCGAGCCAGCAGCCGGACTCCTTGGCGGCTCGTACGGTCGTCTCGTTCAGGTGGTCCAGCAGCACCCGCTCGGGGGCCAGCGCGGAGGCCCGCACCACCTCGACGGTGCGGTGCAGCCCGGCGAGCTTGTCGCGGTGCGGGGTGTGCACGAGGGCGGGCAGGCCGTGGTCGGCGGCGAGCTGCAACTGGTGTTCCATCGCCGCGTCCTCGGCCGGCGTCATGGAGTCGTAGCCGATCTCTCCGACGGCCACGACCCTGTCCTTGGCCAGGTAGCGGGGCAGGTCCTCCAGTACGGGCGTGCAGCGCGGGTCGTTGGCCTCCTTCGGGTTCAGCGCGATGGTGCAGTGGTGGGCGATGCCGTACTGCGCGGCGCGGAACGGCTCCCAGCCCAGCAGCGCGTCGAAGTAGTCGTGGAAGGAGGCCGGCGAGGTGCGGGGCTGGCCCAGCCAGAAGGAGGGCTCGACGAGGGCGAGGACACCGACGGCGCGCATCGCCTCGTAGTCGTCCGTGGTGCGCGACGTCATGTGGATGTGCGGGTCGAAGATACGCAAGTCACAGCTCCTCGGTCAGGGCGAGCACGTGCCGGAGGTCGGCGGGGACCTCGCGGTGGGCGGCGGTGCGCTCGGCTGCGTGGGCGTGCAGCATCCGGGCCAGTTCCGCGTCCCCGCGGGCGCGGGTCGCGAGACCGGCGACCACGGCCACGGGCACGCCGGTGAACAGGCACTTCAGTACGGCGTGCCGCCACTGGTGGGCGTCGAGGTGCCGGGCGGCGTACGGGCCGAGGGCGGCGGCGACCAGCCGGGTGTCGTTGGCGCGCAGCGCGTCCTCCACCAGCGGCACCCCGTGGGCGGGTTCGGTGTCCAGCCGCTCCAGGGCGAGCAGCACGGCACGCCGCTCGGCGGCCGTCCCCTGCCGGTACAGCAGGGTCACGGTCGCCGCGTCGGGCCGCGCCGCGGCCAGCAGCAGCACCCGGGCCTGGTCGGCGTGGCCGGTGCCGCAGCGGCGGCCGGCCTCGGCGAAGCGCAGCTCCCAGGCGGGGTCCTGGGCGGCCGCCGAGGCGAGGGCCGCCGTCAGCCAGCGGCGTGCCTCGGTGCCGAGGCCGGCGATCTCCTCGGGCAGGCCGGTGTCCGCTGTCGTGCGCTGGACGTGTCCGAGGGTCACCTCGTCCCTCCGTTCCGCAGGAACCGCAGCGACTGCGCGGCCAGTTCGGGCCCGGCGTGGGAGTGCCGGGGCAGTTCTACGACGGTCAGGCCCTGGTAACCGGTGTCCGCCAGGGCGTCGAGCACGGGCGGGAAGTCGATCTCGCCGTGCCCGAACGGCAGGTGCTCGTGCACTCCGCGGCGCATGTCCTCGATCTGCACGTGCCGCAGCCAGGGCGCGGCGGCGCGCACGCAGTCGGCGGGCGGCAGCGGCTCCAGGCACTGGCAGTGGCCGATGTCGAGGGTCAGGCCCAGCGGGGCGGGGTCGCCGAGGTCGGTGCGCAGCCGGTGGAAGCCGGCGAGGGTGGCCAGGAGATGGCCCGGCTCGGGTTCGATCGCGAGGGGCACGCCGGTCTCCTCGGCCGCGTCCAGGACCGGCCCGAGGGTGTCGGCGAGGCGTTTGAACGCCGTGTCCTCGTCCACGCCCGCGGGCGCCGTGCCGCTGAAGCAGTGCACGGCGTGCGCGCCGAGGTCGGCGGCGACGCGCACGGCGCGGATCAGCAGTCGTACGCGCGTCCAGCGGGCATCCGGGTCCTCGTCCAGCAGGCCGGGACCGTGCTTGCGGCGCGGGTCGAGCACATAGCGGGCGCCGGTCTCGACGGTGACGCCGAGGCCGAGCTGCTCCAGCCGGCGCGCCACGCGGCGGGTGCGGGCCGCGAGGTCGGGGGCGAGCGGGTCGAGGTGCATGTGGTCGAGGGTCAGCCCGACGCCGTCGTAGCCGAGGTCGGCCAGCAGCGCGAGGGCGTCCTCCAGGCGCAGATCGGTCAGCCCGTTGGTGCCGTAGCCGAGGCGCAGGCGGCTCATGTCGTGCTCACCTTCCGTGCCAGGCGTGCGGCGACGGGCGCGAGCGCGGCGGTCAGTACGCCGGTGCCGGGGGCGCCCGCGCGGGCCATGAGCGCGCTCTGCACGGCGATCGTGGCGCGGATGCCCGCGCCGACGGCCCGCTGCGTCAGCTGCGGGGAGGGGTTGAGCACGGCGTGCGCCAGGGGCCGGGCGAAGGTGACGGCGTAGGAGGCGGCCAGGGCGACGCGCACGACGTCGGTGGCCGGGGCGACGCGCACGACGTCGGTGGCCGGGGCGGCGGGGGCGGGGGCCCCGGTCGGGCGGCCGGCCGCGGCGGCGAAGGCGGCTCCGGCCTGGCGGCCGAGCAGGGCGACGACGGAGGCTCCGGTCGGGGCGCCGGGCACGGCGGGGGCGGGCACGGCGGGGGCAGCGGCTCCCGTCCGGCGGCCGGGCACGGCGACGAAGGGGGCTCCACCCGGGCGGCCGGGCACGATGGTGCCGGCTCCGGTCGAAACGCCGGGCGCGGCAGGGACTCCGGCCGGGGCGCCGCCGGGCGCCGCAAGGGCTCGCGTCGGGGCGCCGGGCGCGGTGGCGGAGGCTCCCGCCCGGTGGCCGAGCGCGGCGGCGGCGGAAGCTCCGGCGCGGCGGCCGGCGAGGGTGGCGGTGAGGGCGCTCGCGGCGGCGAGGGCCGCGAGCGGGGCGGCGACGGAACCGCCCTCCGCCTCGCGGCGCGAGACCAGGGTGACGGCCAGGGTGTGGCTGCCGAGGACCGCCGCCGGGGCGAGCGCCCCGCGCGTGGTGCCCGCGGTGGCCGCCGCGCCCAGCAGCAGGTCCAGCGACCGGGCGGCGGCCATCGCCGCCGGGCCCGCCGGGGTGTGCTTCAGGCCCAGGTCGTACGCCCAGACGGTGGCGGTCAGCGGGACGGCCACCGCGAACGCCCGCCGCCCCGCGCACGCCGCGAGGGCGAGGCCCGCCGCGGACAGCGCGCCCGCGGCGGCGAGGGCGGCGCCGGGCCGGACGCGCCCGGACGGCAGCGGCCGGTGCGGGCGGGCGACGGCGTCCTCCTCGCGGTCCGCCCAGTCGTTGAGGGCCATGCCCGCCTCGTACAGGCACAGCGAGGCGCCGGCCGCCAGGGCGGTGCGCCGGGTGGGCCGCCCGCCGGCGGCCGCGGCGCCCGCGAGCACGTCGCCGGGCACGGTGAAGACGGCCGGGACCCGCAGCAGCTCGGCCCACGCGCGGATCCGGCCGCCGGACGCCGGCCCGCCACCGGCCACCGGGCGGCCGTCACCCGGCAGGGGCACGGCCTCGGTGCGCGGGCGGCGCGGGCGGCGTACGCGGGCCCGGGCCCGGGCGGCGAGCCGGTCCGCGGTCACCGGGACTCCCCGAGCCGCTCGGCGAAGGCGAGCAGCCGCGCGTACTGCTCCGCCAGGGCGGAGCCCTCCCCGTCGGGGTCCTTGAAGTAGAACCCGAGTTCGGGCCGCGGCCCGCGCAGGCCGACCTCGCGGGCGCGGGCGAGCAGCCGGGCCAGGTCGAGGACCAGCGGTGCGGCGAGCGCGGAGTCGCAGCCCTGCCAGATGGTCTGCAGGACCATGCGGGTGCCGAGGAAACCGTCGAACGCCACGTGGTCCCAGGCGGTCTTCCAGTCCCCGAGGGCGGGCACGTCGTCGATGTGCACCTGCCCCTCGGGCGCCACACCGAGGGTGTCTGCCAGCACGCGCTCCTTGCCCGCGTTCTTCGCCACCGCGGCCGCCGGATCGGCCAGCGCCGCGCCGTCGCCGCCGCCCAGCAGGTTCGTCCCCGACCAGGCCCGCACCGCCAGTGCCCGCTGGGTGAACATCGGGCCCAGCACGGCCCGCAGCAGCGTCTGCCCGGTCTTGCCGTCGCGTCCGGCGTACGGCAGGCCGGACGCCTGGGCCGCCCCCTCCAGCTGCGGGTGGCGCAGTCCCGTCGAGGGCGTGAAGTTGACGTACGCGCAGCCCGCCCGCAGGGCCGCCGCCGCGTACAGGGAGCTGGCCGGCCACTCGCCGTGCGCGGGCTCCGGCTCGGTGGAGGCGACGTTGATGACGACCGTGCGGGCGACGCCGGTGGTACGCGCGAAGTCCCTCAGGTCGGTGGCGAAGTCGGCGATCAGCTCCTCGGGGGCGCGCACGTCCCCGGGCACCGGTCCACCGGGGCGGACGCGCTCGTCGGCCGCGGCCAGTTCGCCCTGCACGGCGGCGGGCAGCCAGTGCGGCAGCACGCCCTGGGCGGCCAGTTCCTCGGCGCGTTTGGGCAGCGGGGTGCTCGCCGTGTCGTGGCCGCCGAACACCAGCGAGGACAGGGCCGGCAGGCCGCTGTCCGCGAAGGCCGGTGTCTCGGTGACCATGCCGGTGGGCGGCAGCAGCCCGGCCGCCAGCGCCGCACAGCCCGACACCGCCGTCGTGGCCACCGAGCCGCGGGCCCCGATCAGCCACACGCCGGTTCGGGTGTCGGCGGCTGGAGTGATGGCATGGTGGGTCACGGGCAGCCTCCCTGAGCATCGGGCGTGGTGTGCGGCAAGCGGACGCCCGGCCAGGATGCCCAGCCTGCCGGTGGGCGGGCGTCGTCCTCCGTCGGCTGTCGAGCGGCCGACGAGCCGTTTCCCATCGGACTCCGGACGGTTCCCATCGGACACCGGGAACACCACGGCCCCGCCGGTCCCAGGGGGTTGAGGGGGGAACCGGCGGGGCCGTGCCCGGGGGCGGGTGGGGGAACCCGGCGGGCGTCAGCGGTTCACGCGGACCAACTGGCCGTTGGTGCCGACCGTGTTGTTGGTGACGTACACCCTGCCGCACGGGTCGACCGCGACACCGCTGGGCTGCTTGAGCTGGCCCGCGGTCGGGATCTCGGTGACCGCGCCGGTCTCGGCGTCGACCTCCGACAGGGTGCCCGGCTGCGGCGGACCGGCCAGCGCGGCCGAGCTGTAGGACAGGGCGAGCAGGTCGCCGTCCCGGTCCAGCTCCAGGTCGATCAGGTTGGTCAGCCCGGTGGCGAGGACCTCGGGCTGCTCACCCGGGGCGATCTTCCAGATGCGGGAGGCGCCGACGCGGCCACCGCTCATGTCGGCTACGTACACGGTGCCGTCCGCGGCCCGGGCGATGCCGGTGGGCACGGTCTCCACGGCGCCGGTCGGCAGCTCGTTCTTGGGCAGGAGGTACTGGGTGGAGGTGGTGCCGTCGCCGTTGCCGCGCACGACGGTGTTGGCGCCCGCGTCGGTGGCCAGGTAGCCGCTGCCGCTGCGGACGAACCGCCACGGGTTGGCGTGGACGTCGCCGCCGTCGGGGTTCAGCCGCGTCTCGTGGTCGGTGAGGTCGGCGAGGACCTTGCCGTCCCGGGTGCGGAAGAGCGTGCCCAGCGTCCCGGCGCCCTCGCCGAGCGCGGCGCGCGACTCGGTGGTGCCGCCGAGGGCGCTGACGACGACGTAGCCGCCGAACCGGTCGGGCACGACGTCGCTGGGACCGCTGGCGGAGATCGGCGCACCCGGGGCGACACCCTTGGCCGTGGACGCCAGGCCGGTCGCGACGCGGCCCTGGAAGGAGCCCTTGACCTTGTAGACGGAACCGGTGGCACCCACGCACGTCTGGTCGACCGCGCAGCCGGCCAGTCCGGATCCGGACTCGGCCACCAGCACGCCGCCGTCGGACAGCGCGGTGACGCCGCGCGGGTTGTTCAGCTGGGAGGCCACGACGGTCAGGGTCGCCTCGGAGCGGGTGTGGTGGTGGGTGTGGCGGTGGGCCTGGGGCTGGGCCTGGACGGGACCGGCGGTCAGCGGGACGGCGACGGCGCCGGCCGCACCCGCCGCCAGAAGTATCCTCTTCCAGGAGCTACGCGAGTTCGCCATTTCTCTCCTCGGTTCCATTGGCTCCCCCCTTTTTTCCGGAGAGCGGCTGCGAAATCAGCGCCACCTTAGGGCAGTCACCGGTTTTGCCGTGTCAAATGTTCCGCAGGAAAATTCGGGTGCACCCATGGACCAGCGATATTCGAGCACCCCTCCAGAGAGCGTCGACCCTTTTACCTATCGTGGTAATCCGGGTCCCTACCGGCGGTTGGGACAGACGCTTGCGCTCCTGCCATGGAGGAAACTCATGCCCGAATTGCCGCCCCCGCACGTCGTCCGGGAAGCGGAGAAAGCCCGAGCGGATCTGCAGCGGCAGAGCCGGGAACTCGCGCCGCCACCGTTCGCCCTGCTGGAACTGGTCATGGGCGTCATGGTCACGCGGGCGGTGCACGTCGCCGCCGAGCTGAAGGTGGCCGAGGCGCTCGTCGAGGGGCCGCTGTCCGCCGAGGAACTCGCCGGGCGGGTCGGCGCGGACGCCGACGCGCTCGGCCGGGTGCTGCGCCTGCTGGCGAGCAACGGCGTGTTCGCGACCCGCCCGGACGGCACGTTCGAGCTGACGCCGATGGCGGACGCGCTGCGCGCCGACCACCCGATGTCGATGCGCGGCATCGCGCTGCTGATGGGTCACCCGATCCACTGGGAGGACTGGAGCGGCTTCCCGGAGACCGTGGCCACCGGCGAGCCCGCGCTGCCGAAGCTGCGCGGCATGCACGCCTTCGAGTTCCTGACGAAGAACGCCGAGTACGGCCAGGTGTTCTTCGAGGGCATGGGCAGCATGTCCGCCTCGGAGACGGCACCGATCGTGGCGGCGTACGACTTCTCGCAGTTCGGCACGGTGGTGGACTTCTGCGGCGGCCAGGGCGCGCTGCTCGCGGGCATCCTGGACGCGGCTCCCGGGACCAAGGGCATCCTGTACGACCCGCGGGTCGAGGAGAACGGGGCGGCCGACTTCCTCGCCGGGCAGGGCCTCGCCGACCGGACCACGAGGGTGGCCGGCGACCTGTTCGAGGTGCCGCCGAGCGGTGCCGACGCCTACGTCCTCAAGCACATCGTGCACGACTGGCCGGAGGAGCAGGCCCTGCAGATCCTGCGCAACGTGCGCGCGGCGATCAAGCCGGGCGGCAAGCTGCTGATCGCCGAGATGGTGATCCCGGAGCAGGGCGACGAGCCGCACTCCGGCAAGCTGGTCGACCTGTGGCTGATGCTCCTGGTCGGCGGCCGCGAGCGCACTCCCGGCCAGTACGCCGACCTCCTCGCCCGTGCCGGGTTCCGCCTGGAGCGCGTCGTGGAGACGGCGGCGGCGATCTCCCTCGTGGAGGCCGTCCCCGTCTGATCCTCCCCCGACCGGAAGGCCCCGCCGCGTGGATGAGGGAGGCGCGGCGGGGCCTTCCCGCCCGCCCGGCGGCGCCGACGTGCCCTCATGTCGGCGGCTCGACACCCTGGCAGGCAACGCTGCCGATGGCCGCGAACCAGTCGGCCACCGTGGCCGCGCCCACCACCGGGCGCAGACCCGGGCCGGCCGCAGGACCCGCGAACGCATCATCGAGACCGCCGCGGAACTGATGTTCCACCGCGGCGCCAAGGGCACGAGCATCCCGGACATCCAGGCGGCCGCCGAGGTCAGCGCCTCGCAGATCGGTGGTGCGACCGGGCAGAGGACCGACAGGACGCCGTGGTGGTGATGTTGAGCGTCGTCTGGCGCCTGGGGTGGGTTGTGACACCGCCCCAGAAATGATCTTTGCGTAAACAGGTCCCCCCGATCGGCCGCTTCAAGCCCAATGCGGTGAACCAGATTTACACCTCAGGATCCTCCCATACCCCTTCCGACCTGCAGCGTTCAAGGGGTCCGCCAAGGGTGACGGACATCGCCCCACCCTCAATATCCAGCCAGATACACTGATCGGCCGATAGCAACTGTTCAGTTTGGTGAGGGTTTTCAATTAACTGGGAGGCCGGAGATCCACTCCTCGAAGAAAGGGCGATGCCTTGAAGAAGAGCAGCGTACTGGCAGGTTTGGCATGTGCCGCCACCCTCGTCCTCGGAGCGGCCTCACCAACACCTGCTGCGACCTCCAGCCCGACCGCCTACAGCGACTGCCCCGCGAACAACGTCTGCTTCTGGACCGGATCGGGCGGTACCGGCCAACGGTGCTCATGGGACATAAACGACACTAACTGGCACACCGCCCCCTCCATCTGTTCATGGGCTGCTAACACTCCGGTCAAATCTGTCTATAACCGGAAATCCATCGCGGTGCGCTTCTACCTCAGCACTAACTACAACGACCGGATCGGCTGCACTCCGGCGGGAGTCTCGGGCAACCTCACCGGAACCTACACGGTCAGCTCTCACCAGTTCACGCTCTGCTGACACCTTCGCGCGACGGTGGTCGGCGGCCGCCGTCGTTTTTGCCGTGAGCTGACGCACCGTGCGGGACTCCTTCGTCGGGCGCAGCGGGGCCCGTTGGGACCGCGTACGTGCTCGATGACGGTGGTCTCCTCGTTGTGGCGTTCCCGGTCGGGGTCCCTCCTGGCGCAGGCGCGGGTTCATGCGGTGGGAACGGCCTGGTACTCCCGAAGTTGCGGCCCGGGGGCATGTCCCCGCTGTGGCGGGCTGTCGGGGGCTGAGGCCCATCGGCGGTTCGTTGAGAGCCAGGTCCTCACCACCAAGGTCGACAGCACCTGGCTCAATGCGCGATCCAGGCACTTGGCGGGCCGTCTGCAGAGCGTCGGTGGACCTGTTGGGTCCAACGGTTCCGACAAGGTGTCAGCAAGCGTGGAGAAGCCCCCGACGGCGTCTCGGTGCAAGAAGCACTCGCCGGGGGCTTCACTGAACGCGGAAGGTCAGGAGGTGGCTGAGGCGCGTAGGTCCCGCAGCATCACCGCGAAGTTCGGCGAGTCCGGGAACGGCTGCCGTTTGCCGATCCGGCGATAGCCCCACGTCTCGTACAGCGCCTCGACCTTCGGGTGGTCGGGGTCCACCAGGAGCACAGCCAGAGCCTCCGGCCGGTCCTCGACGAGCGCGGCGTGCAGCCGCTCGGCGGTCCCGGTCTTGCGCCACTGCGGACGCACCATCAGCTCCGACACCGAGAACGTCGAGTCGTCCGCCGGCGGCTCGCTCAGGTGCTCGCGCCACCACTCCCGACCCGGAGTCGCTGGGGCGCCGTAGGCGAAACCGACCGGCTCGTCGCCGTCGTAGCCGATCACGCAGGCGAACCCGGGATGCCCGCCCCAGTGGTCCACGAACCAGGGGAAGCGCTGGTTGAACTCGTCGTCCATCTCGTCGGCGTAGGCGTCCGCGTGCACGTCCAGGAGGGTCTGCCGGATGGTCGGCAGGTCGGCGTGGCCGAAGCGGCGGAGTTCAACGGCTGTGGTGGTCAAGAGGGGCTCCATTCGGTCCGGTAGCGGTCCATCCACTCGTGCGCGATGTGCGCGGAGGGAGCGCGGGCGATCAGGTCGCGTTGGAAGTCGCCGAGGAGTTGCCGCATCCGTCCGGGCAGCGGCGTGCCCGCCATGATCTCGAAGACCTTGCTGCTGGTCGTGCACGCCTGCTCGACGTCGTCCTGGTGCAGTTGCGCGAGGGCGAGCCGGGCCGTGGTGTGCGCGCGGTTGCGCCGGTAGGTCTCCGGCAGCGCGGCGAGCGCCCGGTGGGCCGCGGCCTCTGCCTCTGCCGGGTGGCCCACGACGTCCCGCACGATCGCGGTCAGGGAGTACAGCTCCGCCGGGCTGTAGAAGGAGATCCAGGTCGAACGCGGCTGTGCCAGGTCGGCCTTCGTGAGGGCCTCCTCGGCGCGTCCCAGGCAGCCCAGCGCCGCGCGGACCTCGCCTTTGTGCGCGAGACCGACAGCGGTCCGGGCGTGAGCGAGGGAGGCGTGCAGGGGGCTGCGCCGGACGATGGCCATCGCCTGGGCGGCCTGCGAGGACGCCACCGCCTCGGGGTAGTCGTGGCGCTGCCGGGCGAGCATCGCCCGCAGGTTCCACACCTGCATCGCCATCTCGGAGTCCTGGGCCAGGCCCGCGAGCGTGAGCGCCCGGTCCAGGTGGCGGCCGGCACCGTCGAGCTGTCCGGCGTCGATCAGGGACCACGCCGCCGTCGCGGTGAAGTCGGAGGCCAGCGCGAACAGCCGCTGCCGCACGCGCTGGGTGGTGGACTGCTTCTGCAGCCTCAGCGCTTCGGTGGCACCGTCGAGGGCGGCCTGCTCCAGGCCGTGCCCGCCGCGTTCGGCGTCCAGTGCGACCAGACGCTCGACGTCGTCGCGCAGCCGGACGACGTCGGAGGTGCCGACGCGGGACGGTCGGGCGGAGGCCGGAGAGGCGAGGGGTATGGCGGCGGCGGCCGCGGTGCCGGCGGCCGCGCTGAAGAACTGGCGACGGTGCACGTCAGGGTCCTCCGGTAGTGCTGGAACGGACGTGGACTTCCCCCGGGGCACGAACCCCAATGCGATGACGGACAGCCCGGTGACGATCTCCAGGCCCCGGCGCTGACGTTCCTGCGGCCACCGGTTCTCCCCGGACAGCCAGCGGAACACCGTGCGCTCCGACGTCGTACCGGGGCGGCCGGTGAAGGCGCCGATGGCACCGTTGACCGCGTCGGCAAGCTCCTCCGCCGTCATCTGGTGGCCCGCCAACCAGGCGGCTAAGGACTCGTTTCTGGTCTCTGCCACGACAGCACAGTAGGGCTGGCCCGACCGGTGGCAGGTAAGGGAAGAGTCAATTCGTCAGTCAGTCCGTGACAGGCCCGGCCGACTTCGTCATGTCCACCAGGTGATGACGGTCTGTTAGGTGTCGTGTACGGCCCCGCCGCGCCTCGTTTCCCCGTGCGACGCGGCGGGGCACCGACTCCCGATCCACCTGCTGAGGCAGCGATGACCAGTTCAGGAACCCCCCAGGAAGAGGCCGCCGCTCCGGCCGTGCCGGACCCCGTCGCAGCCGTGCTGTACGTCTGTGCCGACCGCGGCACCCTGATGCCGAGCCTGGCCGCCGAGCGCGCGGAAGAGGAAGGCCGCACCTTCGCGCAACGGCGCGGCCTGACGATCACCGAAGTGGTGACCGACGAGTTCGGCGAACCCGACCCCTCCCACCGCGCTGGGTGGCAGCGGGTGCGCGCCCTGGCAGAGGCCGGTGTCGTCGGCGCGGTGCTTTTCCGCTGGCCCGCCAGCATCGCCCCGGAGGGTGCGCACGAGTTCCGGTACCGAGAGACCGCCTGGCTCCAGGAGCACGGCGTGCGGGTGCGCTACACCTGGGCGCCGCTGTCCTCGACGGGCGGCGAAATCCGGTGAGCCGCGGCCTGCTCCACCGCGATCGCCCCTGGATCAGTCGAGACGTCGAGGACACCGTCACCGGCCGCCGGGGAACCCTGCGTGCCATCGCCCCTGACGGCGACGCGCCACGCGAGCCACTCGGGGACGGCCGATGCCCGTCTCGCCAGCCCGGACCTGATCCACGTCTTCGCCTACGAGGGCCGCGCCCACGACGACGATCCCCGCTGGGAGGAGTCCGGCGCCCCCGACCTCGCCACCTACGGCCGGTGGGTTGGCCACATGTGCGGCATCGCCTGCCTGCGCATGGCCCTGATGGCCCGTACCGGCGACGCGCCCACCATGTTCGAACTGCTCAACGGTGCCCGGAAGCGGTGCGTACACCGAGGACCCGGACACCGGAGCCATCCGCGGCCTGATCTACGCCCCCTTCGTCCAGTACGTGGCAGCGTCCACTCCCTGGGCGCCGAGGTCCGCCCGAACCTGACCATGACCGGCCTCCTCACCCTGCTCGACGACGGCCGGATGGTGATGGCCTCCGTCCACAAGGAGATCCGCCGCCCGCAGAACCCCGCCCCCGGCAAGGGCGGCCACCTCGTGCTCGTCACCGGCCGCCAGGGCGACATCGTGCACTCCGCTTTGCAGGTCACCCTGCCTTCCGCGCCGCTGGGACGTACGCGGCCGCGTACCAACTACAGGGAGAGGGAGAGGCCGTGGAGGCGAGGACGACGGGGGTCTACCGGAAGCGGGCGGAACGCCGGCGGCGGACGCAAGGGGCGGGCGAGGCCCGGGGCGATGGCTGGCAGCGCACCGAGGAGGGCGAGAGGCTGCTGCGGCTGGCCACCCGGTACAGCACGCTGACGCTCCACCAGGCCGCGTACGCGTGCTGGGGCGGACGGATCGAGGCCGCCCGGCGGCGGGTGCGGCTATTGATGGTGTTCGCCACCGTCTTGCCGCTCGTGGTCGAGTCGGTGATCTCGAACTTCGTCTTGGCTTCCACCTGCCCGATGCCCCAGCTCACGCTGCCACCGAGTTCAGCTCCCCAGGTCGTCTCCTTCGACTTGCTGGTGGTCAGGTCGTAGCGCAGGATCGCCGAGGTGGAGCTCGAGTTGTACTTGCCGGCAGTGCTGCCGATTGCCTCGTACGATGCGCCCGACGACACCACCTTGTACCAGACGTCTGGCGGACAACTCTGCGTACCGGCCTCATCCGCGGCCGCAGACGGCGCCAGCATCAGCCCTGCCCCCAAGATCACTGCTCCGGCCGCAGCAAGTCTCCGTATGCCACCGATGCTTCGTCAGCCGTTCACCAGGTCCGACGTCGGCTTAGCGCACGATCTGACATGGATGTTCCTCAACCTCCTGATAGCGGTGCGCGAAGAACGGCTCTTCTTGACGCCCCAGTCCCAGTCCTTGGCCGTGCGCTCGTTCACACCGACCTGCCGGGCCGCCACCCGGCGTGCGACACCGGTGGCCCGAAGCCGCTCGTACTCGTCCCGCCCGGGATGCCGGCGCGGCAGACGCACCGAACTCCGTCCGGCCTTCTGAGCCAGCCGAAGGCAGTGTTCCGGTTCACCCCCAGCTCACGCGCCACGACGGCCACGTTCCCCACGACTTCCAGCCGTGCAAGGAAACGTTCCCGCAACCGGGCAAGATCATCACGCTCAACGCCCACGGTCCTCACAACTCCCACAGATCGCGGGTGTTGCGAGGACCGTTAGAACCCAAGGAGGCGCGGCGTGGCCTTCCCGCGCCCTCCCGGCGGCGCCGACGGGCAGTCCGGCGCAGGCCCGCGGGGCGCCGCGCCCCGCGGTCAGGAGACGGGACGGATGGTCCGACGGCGGCGGGAGTCGGTGTTGCCGACCTTGCGGGGCGCGTGGGCACGGTCGTCCGGCGTGACGGGCGGGTCGGTGAGGGCGGTGGCGATCATGTCGCGCAGCTCGGGGTGCAGCGTGAAGTAGTACCGGGCGTTGATCCGGTAGAGGCCTGCGTCCGTCCGCACCAGGAGGCGCAGCCGCTTCAGGCGGGCGAGGGCGTCGTGCACCGTGGAGAGGGAGTTCCCGCAGTCCTGAGCGACGGTCTCGACCGGGACGGGGACGGCGTTGAACAGACCGCCGTGGTCCTCCACCCACGCAAGGGTGCAGTGCTGGGCGGCGGAGAGGTTCAGGGAGTACAGCGACGGTGCAGTCAGGTCGCGCTCGGGGTTGAAGGGTTCGGCGGGCGTCATCGTCATCGCCTCTCTCCTGCGGCGCCGCGGCGGGTGGCCGGGGTGGACCTGGCGGCACCCTGGGGCTTGTTGGCGGACCTCGTGAGTGCTTTGTCGTCCAGGGTCACTCGGGGCGGCGTGATACGGCGGCACGCGCTGACCTGAGTACTCCCGGCTCCTTCCCAGTACCGGAGGGGATTGAGCTGGTAGGCAGCCGCTCGCGGGGAGGGCTTCACCGCAAGCCCGAGCTTGACCAGGCGGGCCAGAGCCTTGCGGCACGTGGAGTCGTTGGCGCCGATGTCCTCGCTCAGTTCGACCGGAGTGACCGAGACGTACCCGGCCGCTGCGCCGTGCTCGCGGAGCCATTCGAGCGTCGCCCACTCGGCCGCGGCCAGCCCGAGGGAGTACAGCGGGACCTCACTTCCGGTGGCCTGCAACGTGTACCCCTTCCCGTCGAACTGGTGGGGCGTACGCTCTCGAGCTTCCACGGCCTCGCCCGTGTCCAGGCCTACCAGGATCATGTTCGGGCCCGTCCGCGTGGTCACTCCGTGCCCTCTCCCATCGTCATCTCAAGAGGCTCTTTTTAGCCGCTTAGCTCCGGTGAACCGCCGGTTACGGAAGAAGCTAGCGGGTCGGAATCCGAACAACAGCCGCTTAAGTGCGTACGTCACCCGCACGGGTGACACGATCCGTACTCTCCGCAACCAGGTACACGGGTGGCTAAGCGGCGGTTTTTTACTGCTAAGAGGCTGTTTTTAGCCGCTTAGCCTCGCGTTTTCGCAGGTCAGGGGCACCGTCCCCTTCTTAATAAGAAGGCGCGCCCCGTCACACACGCGCCACGACGCCCAGATGGTGACAGTCAGTCACCAAAGTGCCCCCTTGTCCTCGCTGCTGTCCTTCAGCTCCTACTGGAAGGTCGACGGCCGGGTGCGCCCGTGTGTCGACTGCGCCCAGGGTCGGCGAGTCCTCAGCCCTGGCGGGCTTGCGGGTCCCGACCGTGCCCCTCGACACCGCGCGCGGCTGCAGGCCGTAGCGGCCTTGCACAAACGAAATCAGCATGGTCCTGCGGTCGTCGGCCGAGGTACCTCCGCCCCCACGTCGTCGGCGCCCACGCCGCTGGGGTTGCTTTTCTGTGGCTGAGGTCCATTCCCCGCCGTCGACCCATCCGTACGAGCATGCTGACGAGGGGCCGTGCGGTCGACGGTCGCAAGGGTGAGGCACGCGGGAGGCGCTGACTGCACGTCTGAGGCCGGACCCGGCGGACGAGGGGCCGGGTTGGAGCCGCCAGGGAGGTGCGCAGGGGCGTGGCCGTAGCTCCCGAGCGAGGCGAGGCGCGCTGGTAGGAAGTTTCAAGGGTGCTGACTACGGGCCCGCAGGCACCGGCCTCCGCCGGTGACGCGCGGCCGGACCGGGCCGCAGGGCCCGGTGTCGTTGGACTGCGGATCGCCCGGGAAGAGCCGGGGGTGGCGCTCTCGGGGCTGCACGGTCATCAGCGGCGTCGTTCTGGAGGCCTCAGTAGTTCTCGCCGAGAAGGCGATCGTCGGGCCGCCACCGCCCGGTGCCTCCGTGCACCGGGCGGTGGCGGCGCTCACCGCGTCCCGGTGCCGAGGTCGTAGGTGGTGCCGTCGGTGACGGCCCGGAGCTTGTCCGGGTTGGCCACGTTGTGGATGGCGGTGATGAGGCCGTCCGGGCCGAAGTCGAAGGTGACGGTGGCGACCACGCCGGACGGCCCGCTGAACACGATGCCCGGCCCGCCGTTGATCCCGACGAGCTCGGCCCTCATGTCGGCGGGCTCGACCCCCTGGTAGGCAACGCTGCCGATGGCCGCGAACCAGCCGGCCACCGTGGCCGCGCCCACCACCGGGCGCAGAGCCTGACGGACCTTGCCGCCGCCGTCGGTCCACAGGGTGACGTCCGGGGACAGCAGCTCCATCAGGGCGTTGACGTCCCCGCCGGTCGCGGCGGCGAAGAACCGGTCGGTGGCCTCGCGCTGCCGCGACCGGTCGGCCGCGAAGCGCGGCCGCCGGGCCTGCACGTGCTCGCGGGCCCGGTGCGCGGCCTGGCGCACCGCGGCTTCGGAACGCTCCACCGCCTCGGCGATCTCGGCGTAACTGAAGGCGAAGACCTCCTTCAGCACGAACACCGCGCGCTCCAACGGACTGAGCGTCTCCAACACCACCAGCATGGCCATCGACACGGACTCGGCGTTCGCGACGGCCTCGGAGGCGTCCTCGCCGGTGAGGACGGGCTCCGGCAGCCACGGCCCCACGTAGGTCTCGCGCTTGTGACGGGTCGAGCGCAGCCGTTCCAGCGCCAGGTTCGAGACGATCCGCGTCAGGTACGCCTTGGGGTCGGCCACCTGTGAGCGGTCCGCGGCGGACCACTTGATCCAGGCGTCCTGGACCGCGTCCTCGGCGTCGGCCGCGGTGCCGAGGAGGCGGTAGGCCACGGAGAACAGCAGGCTGCGGTACTCGTGGAAGACCTGGTGGCCGGAGTGGGCGGTCAGGTCGGTCACCGGGCCCCCCGGACCCGGGTGAAGCGGCCCCCGCGGGGCCAGAACGCGCCCGATGCGGGCATCTTCTTCATACGGCCGTACGTCGGCCAGGGCGAGGCGGTCACCGTCTCCTTGTACCTGACGGCCATGCCGCCCGTCAGGCATATGCGGCGCGGGCTGTTGTCGGGGCGGGTGAACTGCACCACGGCGTCGCGGCGTCCCAGGCTCACCGGCGTGTGGTAGTAGCCGAAGCGGAACGGCTTGGGCTGCTTGCCCCTGAGCACACGGTCGATCGACAGCGCGGCGTGCACCCCGGTCGGCATGCCGCTCTGGCAGGTGCCGTGCATGACGCCGTAACCCTGGCGGACCGCGGCCGCGTCGCCGACCGCGTACACGTCGGGGTGGGACACCGACCGCAGCGCGGCGTCGGTGACGACGCGTCCGCGCTCGTCGACGGCCAGGCCGGCGGCGGCCGCCAGCGGCGACACCCGCGTACCGCCCGTCCACAGGAACGCGTCGGCGGCGATGTGCTCCCCGCCCGCCAGTTCCACCCCGTCGGGCAGCACCTTCGCCACCTCGACCCCGGCGCGCACCCGGACGCCCAGCCGTTCGAGCGCGGCGCGCAGGTACGCCTTGGCCTTGGGGTTCATGGCCGCACCGGGTTCGGTCCGGCCCAGCAGTACGACGTCCAGCTCCGGGTGGCGCTCGGCGATCTCCGCGGCCGACTCGATGCCGGTCAGCCCGCTGCCGCCGACCACCACCGTGCCGCTGCCGAGCCGCCGCAGCCGGTCGGCCAGCAACTCGGCGTCCTGGGCGCTGTTCAGGGTGTACGCGTGGTCCTCGGCCCCCGGCACCGCCGCGGTGTCGGCCACACCGCCCAGCCCGTACACCAGCGTGTCGTAGGGCAGCACCTGGTCGTCGTCGATCCGCACGGTCTTCGCCTCCGCGTCCACCGCCGTCACCCAGCCGCACACGAACCGCGCCCCCGTGCCCTCCAGCAGCTCCGGGATGCTCAGCTCGGCGAGCGGCTGCACGGTCGCGGTCATGTGCAGACGCATGCGCTCGGTGAACCGTTCCTGCGCGTTCACCACGGTCACCTGCACGCCCCCGCGCCGCCTGACCCGGGCCGCCAGCTGGACGGCCGCGGACATCCCCGCGTACCCGGCCCCCAGAACCACCACACGGTGCGTGCCCGTCGTGCCGGTCTCCCGCTGTGCGCTCATGGTCCGTCCTCCTCCAGTCGCTGATGACGACCACCAGATGGAGGCGGGCCGCCCGTTCGTGACACGAGGCCGGTGTGACGCGCGTCACGCCCTTCTTGGGGTCCTGGAGGTGCCCTCATCTGCCACCGCCCACTCATCCGTGTGGACGGGGCAGGACCAGTCAGTGTGAGGCTCCGACGCCGCTGGCCCAGACGTCCAAGGGCGTGATCTCCAGTTCGGTCTCGGCCTGTTCCGAGAGGCCCTGCGCGTCGTCCAGCTCCGACCAGGCGACAGAGCCCGGCTCGTCATCGGCCAGACATCCCTCGACGATCGGACCGAGGACCTCTGAAGCCACATAGGGGCCGCTGAACGGCAGCGCATCCGGGGGCACAGAACCGGTCGAGCACCGGAGCTGCCCTGCCTGTTCGTCGTGCCACACGTAGAACGTCGCCACCCCGGGAAAGCCCAGATCGCGAATGCGTTCCGGGACGCCAGCAGCAGTCCACTCGAAGGCATCCACCACCTCGGCGACGGACAACGAACTCCTGTCCTCGTCCGCCGCACCCAGCGACCAGGTGTTGGTCTCCCACTCCACTCGCCGGTCTGTCGGCTCCAGCACCAGGGGCTCGGCCGCCACCTCAGCGAACCACGTCAACAGCACCACAGCAGTATTCCTGCACAGCTCGGCCCCGACCACCAAAAGAAACGACGTCTGAAGAAGGGGCCGGCGCCGCAAGGCCGGCCCGGCACCGTACGGGGGCCCTGCGGTCCTCGCGCTGGCTGGTGCCGCATCAGGCAACGTCCGCCTTCGGGCGTTGCCTGATGGCCGGCCGGATGCCGGCATCCGGCCGTAGGAGCGGAACTACGGAACTGAGGCTGCCAGTACTCGCGTAGGGTGCTTGGGTGTTCAATCGGCTTGAGATCAGTGTCTTGCCACCAGGCCCCCGATGGGCTGCCCAGTTGTCTTTCCGGATCGACGGCGAGGAAGTGGTGGCAGCCGCGACCGGAGAGGGAGGCCGCGGCCCGTTTGCCGAGGAGGCATTGCCGGCCGGTGGTCAGGGTCCCCTCTGGGCAACCGCCGAGGGGCGACGTGTAGTGCTGGGTGAGCCCGAGTGCACGGGCGGATGCTGTGGCTACCTGTCCGTATTTGTGCAGCGCCACGGCAGGATCGTGGAGTGGTCCGACTGGCAGGTGCCCGTTGATGGGACACGCCCTCCGACTTTTCACTTCGCCGCCGATCAATACGACGCCGAACTGACCCGCGCGCTGACAACGTCTGCCTCGTGACAGTTTGCCGCGTGGGTGCTTCCCTGCGCGGCGGACCGGGAAGGACCGCTCCACGACACGCGTCAGGGCCATGCGGCGAGCGTCAGGGTCGGTCCTGCTCCGGTGCTCCCGGGAGGCCGGCTCTGCGGACTTCGCCCGTTCTGGTGGGCACCGGCATGCTTCCCCCGTCAAGGCCTGCCTTGGCTCCGCTGAGAATCAGGCGGTAGGCTGTCTGTCGAAACCTAGACACATTGAGGCCCCCGCTTCGGCGGGGGCCTCAATGGTTTCCGGCTGCCTTACGACCTGGACGGCCTCCGTCGTGAGCGGCCACGGGCCGTCGAGAGGTTCAGCACCTCCGCGGCATCCCCGGCAGCGGATGCACTGGGCTTGGGACGGCCTTGCGTGCCGCGGCCCAGACGCTTCTCCCTCTTCTCCCGCTCGGCCTGGGCGACTGCGGCCTCGTAACGTTCTTGGTAGTCGTCGACGTCGAGACGATCGGCGGGGTCGAGCGCCCCGATGGCCTCCAGGTGCTCCGTGACACTGCGGGCACCGCTGATCATCGGGTTAAGAAGGTAGACGCCCTTGGTCTGGCGAAACACGAGCTTGGCAAGGATGAGCGCCTGCAGACCACGTCCCACCATGGAGCGGTGCACGTCCAGGGCCTCGGCCAATTCCTCCTCCGTGACCAGGCAGCGCCCTCCTGGCTCCTGGATCCCCAGGAGCCGGAAGAGCACTCGGTAGGCGATCCCCGGCATCGCGGGCATGTACGCGAAGCCGTTGAAGGTGCCGTACGTCAGCTCTGGCGGCTCCGGGTTCGCAGACGCTGCAGTCCTCATCTCACGCCTCCGGCTTCTTCTTCGTGCTCTTGCGCTTACGCGCCTTCGATGACGGTTCAGGGAGTTTTGCACCTGGAAGGGCCATGTTTCTGAATTCCTCCGGAACACCCGTGTCAAGCACGAGTTCATTCAGAAGGCTCAGCTGTTCCACCTGGACCTTGACCTTCTTGGCTGCCGCCCCCCGTACGGACTTCTGGATCAGTCGGTAGCCTCCGCGAAGGGTCACCGCAGGCTGGAGCTGGATGGAGCCTCTTTTCGGCGAGTAGGCCAGGCCCAGCCGCTTCAGCTTGGCCTGGGCCCGGGACACCTGAGCGGGATCCATCTCCAGCTCAGCAGCGATCTCGGCCTGCTTGAGCTCGACCGCCCCTCCCACTTCCTGGCTCCCCATCATGTAGAGCAGTACGCACAGGGTGACGTTGTCGTCGCGGAAGTACTTGGCAGCCCAGCGCAGGAACTCCAGGCTGTCCTGGGAGAAGTACTTGCCGATGAAGTCGCCGGCCGTGACGGGAGGCCTGACCTCTGCCGTGTGGCCGACCGGCAGCTCGACGAGGTTCTTCCTCGGCCCGAGCGCACCGGCATACGGACTGTTGGCACTCGGCGCGCGAGGCGAGGACGAACCGGGAGCCCGACGAGGGTCTCCCTGTGGCTGTGCGGACATGACGCTGTGTGCCCCCTCAAGATCGAAACCTAGACGCTGAGCACACTAGTGATTGCGCATATAGATAGCAATGACGCGACCTATCTGCGCGTTGACCGTGTCGAACATGATGCCGGAGTCATGTTCGACACGGCGACACCCGCCGTCGCGCCATTGCGCACATAGGTAGCAATGGATGCGGGGTAACTTGACCCAGGAAGCAAGTTGCGCAGCCTCAACATGACGTGGGAGTCATGTTCTGAAGTCCCATCAGGCCCTCTGACCTGCAGAGATGCAAACGCCTTAATCTCTATAGGTGCGGCCGCGGCTGCGGGTGCATGCAGGATCCCCACCCCAAACCTCCTGTGTCCCTGCAGCTGCGAGCACTGTCCAACTGCCTGGCAGCACACGGAGAACCCTCACTGTGCTCACGGCTCTCGCCCCACTACCGGATTCCGCTGTCCCGAACCTTCACTGACTCCTACCTCTCGGCCTGTACCACCGAAAGTCAGCCACAACGAAGGCCGCACCGGAACGAGCTGGCGCGCGTATGTCTCCAGCAACCGCTCCCGGTCTCAGCCACGCTGATTGTCCTTTGACGACCTTCAGGACAACGAGCCGACTGCTGACCACCAGCCGTCAGTCATCAAGGCATCGGGTCCTGCCGGATT
Organism: Streptomyces sp. AC627_RSS907; assembly: GCF_019049165.1. Lineage (NCBI taxonomy): Bacteria > Bacillati > Actinomycetota > Actinomycetes > Kitasatosporales > Streptomycetaceae > Streptomyces > Streptomyces sp. AC627_RSS907. The sequence continues at coordinate 18,807 of NZ_JAGMUE010000006.1, read as the reverse complement.
CAGGCACACACCTACAGGTCAAGTGGGGGCACGCTGCCCGGTTGCCCCCACACGGCACGGCACGGGTGGCCCTGCGGTCCTCGCGCAAGCGCTCCGGTCCTCGGGGTGGGGGTGGCCCGTCGGCCTCCAGCGCCGGGCTTGCCGGTGGCGAGGGGCGGCAGCGACAAGGAGGCGTGGCTGGTGTCCGGACCGGGCTGATCGAGGCACACGCGCGCCGCCGTGCCCGGCAGTCCGCGCCGCCGTGGCGGGCTGCCGGTGGCTGAGCCCCATCGGCGGTTCGTTAATGCCAGGCACTCACCGCCAAGGTCGACGGCACCGAGGAACTACCTGTCACCACCACGGCGACTGGCTCGGGATTCCGTTGCGCTTCACCTCCGGCCAGCCCGTAGCGTGCCTGCCCGCCCTGGATGCGGAGGAAGACGCGCAACTGGCCATGACCATCACCAAGCTCCACGGCGCCTGCCAGGCGCTCGGCTACCCTGCCTCATCCTCACCCCCTCTGGAGAGACGACGTGAGTACCCCCCACCGCACCCGGCTGCAGGCCGCGGACGCCAGCGTGACCGTGCTCAGCAACACCGCCTTCGTCACCGACTGGGCCCGCCGGTACTTCGGACCGTGGTGGAACGCTTTCGAGATCCCCGCCGGCAGCGTCTGCGCCGGCCCCCTGGTCACCGCCTACCTCGACGACAAGGCGTACACGCACCTCGCCACACGCGTGCGCTCCTGCCCTTACGACGAGGTCACCTACGCCAAGGCCCGGCTGCTGCTCGCCCAGGACAGCACGGGCACCATCACCGGCATCTCCCCGGACGAAGGACTCGCCTACCGCTCCGAGCAGCTCGGCGGCCACGTCACCCTCTCCGGCCGCACCACCGAGCCGCTGGCACTGGCCACCGCACGGATCGCCCGGGAGATGATCCGAGCGGCCCTGCTGCGCGAGGGGTGGACGCTGCTGCACGCCTCCGCAGTCGTCCGCGACGGCCGGGCCCTGCTCATCTTCGGCTCCAAGGGCGCGGGCAAGACCACCACGGCCCTGCTGCTGGCCGGCCACGGCGCCCAGCTCCTCGCCAACGACCGGGTGTTCGTCAAGGCCGTCGGCGACGAGCTGAGCGTCCTGCCCTGGCCGTCGGCGGCCGCCGTCGGGCTGGGCCTGCTCGACGCGCTCGGCCTGTACGACGTCGTCCGCGACCGGCTCCAGGCGGGCGAGCAGCTCCACCCCACCCAGCACCAGGACGTCACCGACGCCCTGGTGGCCGGCCACCGAGAGCCGTTGTGGGAGCCGGGCGGCAAGCGGGAGAGGAAGGTACAGGTGTTCCCCGACCAGTTCGCCACCTGGTTCGGCATGGAACTCGCGACCGGCGGACGCGCGGCAGCCCTGCTGTTCCCCCGCATCGACCCCACATCGGCTCCGGCCGTGATCGACGGCGCCCGGACCCTCGGCGAGAGCGACTTCATGAGCGGCAGCACCGAGGACCGCTACCCGGACCACTTCGGCCTGGCCGCCGGCATCAACGGCGGCGGCAGCGACCCGGCACGCACGACCGTCACCAACCGGCTGGCCGCCCTCCCGCACCACCAGGTCGTGCTGAGCCACGACATCCAGGCCAACGCCGACTTCCTCGCCGAACTCGCGGCTGACCTGTGAACTGACCTTCCTGCCGGGGATATGCCTCAAGGCCCTTCCCGTGCCGGGACGCCCGAACATGCGGCGGCACTCACCCGCAGCGGTACGGGTGAGCACCGCCGCACGTCATGCTGCGTCAGGCCCGCGCTTCTTCACCTCGGGAGGAAGTTTCGTGCCGGAGTAGGCGGCGACGAACTTGGCTTCATCAGGGGTGTCACCGACTGCGATGGCCACCTTGGGAGAGATGCCGTCGACCCCATAGACGGTCTCTGTCGTCCCTGACGCCTCGGATGCATCTTGGCCGCCGGTGTCGCCGCAAGGCGGTTTGGTGGCGTCGCCGAGCTTCTCCCCGACTGTGAACTTCACGTTCGCAACGTCACGGTACGTTCGGTCTTGGTACAGAATCCGATATTCACAAGATCCTGACTCCTCGCCGTCGCTACTGCTACCCGCCGTGCACGCGACTGCTGACACCATCACGGCCGCCACTAGCGCCGTGGTTCGCCCGACCCGGCTCATCTAGCCTCTCTCAGTAGATGCTACGAAGACCGAGGACGTCTCCCTTGCCGAGCGTCCTGGCTTTCGTCGAGCAACGAGTTCGTGTACATGGTGAGGCTTTCGTGCCCCGAACCGACGTGTCGCAGTCCGAAGACGTGTCCGGCCTCATGAGTGCCGACGGAGCGGATGTCGCATTTGTTCGAGCAGCTGCTGGTTCGGTTTGTTCGTGAAGTCATAGCTAGCTAGGACTCCGGGGCCTATGGGGCCAGCCCCCACTGGCCCGCACTCGCCCGCGCTCTCGTCCCCGTGCTGGAAGACTTCGACACCGGCGGGCCGGCGGCCGTCGCCGAGACGTCCACCCGTGTCCTGCTCGACCTGGTCGGCTGGAGGGGCCAGATCCTCACCAGCAGCCGTCTTCCGGCCTCGGGGAACATCGGTACAGCGGTTAACGCTAAGCCGGTGATCATGGCCTCTACCACGGGCGGCATTCTCCCCGCTCAAGCACCGCAACCTGAACCTGCTCAGCCGATACAGCTTCACCGCCAGCACCCCAGCCGCAGGCGCCCTGCGCCCACTGCGCGACCCGAAGGCGACCGAGCTGGACGAGGATGAGGACGAGTCGGTCGGCTCGGAGCGAGTGGGGGCCGTCACTGCCTGCTTCCCTACCGGCCGTCGCCCGGCGTCACAGGAGGGCGCCGCCGGAGACCTCGATGCGCTGGGCGGTGACCCAGCGCAGTCCCTCGGAGGCCAGCGTGGCAATGGCGTCGCCGATCTCCTCAGGTTCGCCGACGCGGCCGAGCGCGGTCTGTCCGGCCAGAACCTGGCGCGTTCCGGCGTCGTCCCGCATCGCTCCGCCGTTGAAGTCGGTGGCGGTCGGCCCCGGGGCGATGGAGTTGACCCGGATGCCGCGAGGTCCGAGTTCCGCGGCGAGGGTGCGGCTCAGAGCTTCGACGGCGGCCTTCGAGGCGGAGTAGACCGAGGTGGCGGGGCTGGTGTGGCGGGTCAGTGACGTCGAGACGTTAATGACCTGGCCGCCCTGGGCCAGCAGCGGCACGAGCGACTGGATGAGGAAGAACGTGCCCCGGACGTTGGTGCCCATCACCGTGTCGAAGTCGTCGGTCGTGACAGTCTCCAGCGGCCCGAAGACTCCCACTCCCGCGTTGTTGACCAGGATGTCGAGCCGCGAAGTACCCCAGCGCTCCAGCTGCGCGCCCAGTTCGGAGGTGAAGGACGCGAAGGAGGAGACGTCGTGGATGTCGAGCCGGAGAGCAGCGGCTGTCCCACCCACGGCCTGCACCTGTTCCACCGTCTTCTCAGCCCCGGCCGCATCACCGCGGTGGGTGACCACGACCCGCACCCCGCGTGTGGCCAGGGCGATGGCCGCGCTGCGCCCGAGGCCGCGATTCGCACCGGTCACCAAAGCGATCTTGTCAACTGTCATGAACTTCCTCCACCGTGCGACAAGCAGGATGTGCCCAGGTGCCACAGTCCCGAGGCGAGTCACTCGACTCGCCTTACTGCTGCACCGTAAGCGGGCCCCCGAGGCGAGTCAAGTGACTCGCCTCGCAGCTGCGGCATACTCTCCGCATGGCAGCAGAACTCACCGCGCATCACCGCAGGCTCGCCCAGCAGAAGCGCGAGGCGATCACCTCCGCGGCCACAGAACTGTTCTTGGACCGTGGCTACGACGGCACCTCCCTCGCACGGATCGCCGAAGCGGCCGGGGTCTCGAAGTCCACCCTGTTCAAGCAGTTCCCCACCAAGGCGGCCCTCTTCGAGGCCATCGTCACCGAGTCCTGGCAGCGCGACGCCGGCGCTACCGCCGCGCGGCCACAGGCGGGAGATCTGCGCTCCGGGCTGACAGCCATCGGCCACCGCTACGCCGACCTGATCGGCCAGCCCCGCATGGCAGGCCTGTTCCGGATCGTCATCGCCGAACTGCCTCGTTTCCCCGAGCTGGGACGGATGCAGTTCCAGCTCGGCAAACTGCCCTACTTCGCCTCCGTCCAGCACTACTTGGAATCCGAGCATGAGGCGGGCAACGCCGATGTGCCCGACACCGAGAGCGCCGCGAACCAGTTCCTCGGCATGATCGCCAACTACGTCCTGTGGCCCCGTATGCTTCTGACCGACTGGAACCCCGCAGCCTCCGACATCCACAACGCCGTCGAAGAGGCCGTCCAGACCATGCTCGCCAGATACACCCCCAACCCGCCGGCCTGACCCGAAGCCGGAATTTCCACACTGCCGCGCAATGCCAAAGACCGCGGCACCTTCACCCGCGACACCTGTCGGCAAACGATTGTTCGCCGACAGGGCGGCGCAGCTTGATCCCGTCCGGCGGCGAGCCGCACGGTCACGGACTACGCTGGCCGAAACCGCATAGCCCGTGTTCAGGGATAAGGGTCAAGGCCCATCGCCCGGCTCTCCCCGCTGGAGCACAAGAACCTCAACGTGCTGGGCCGCTACAGCTTCACCCCGTCCGTCCCGGCCCGCGGCCTGCGCCCGCTGCGCGACCCGGATGCCCCCGGGCTGGACGACGAGGACGACGACGATGGAGCAGAGGACTGACTGGAGGGCTCCCCGGTGCGGGGAATCCCGGACGCCCCACGGGTAGGACCGCGTATTCGCTGGTCACGAGCGCGAACCAGCCCACCGCGAAGCGTTCGTCCTGGCAGGACAGCGCGCAGTCGGCGTGCCGCTCGGGACGAACGCTCCGGTCGTCGGATCCGCCCGGGAGGGGCCCGGGTCAGTGGGAGGGGCCGAACCAGCGGTCCAGCGCCGCCTCCAGGCCCTGTGCCGAGGTGCCCGTCCAGGCCACGTAGCCGTCCGGGCGGACCAGTACGGCGGTGGCGCCGGCCAGGGCGTCCGGGCCGTCGGTGGGCTTGGCGGCGGCCGTGACGACGTCCACCCGGCCCGCCCGGCCGGCCGCGGCCCGGCGTACCTCGGCGTCGTCGGCCAGGTCGAGCAGGACTCCGTGCCCGGCGTGCAGCAGGCGGGCGATGCGCGTCTCGCCGTCCGCGCCGACGAGCAGCCGCGGCGGCATGCGGCGGCCCAGCAGAGGGTGCGCCGCGTCGGCCTCCTCGCCCGCGAGGTCGTAGCGGATGTCCAGGTGGCTGACGATGCCCGCCAGGTGGCGCTTGACGTCGTCGTACTGGACGAGCTCGCCCATCAGCTCGCGCAGCGGGTCGGACTCGGCTCCGCCGAGGAAGACGATGCCCTGGGCGCGGGTGTTCATCAGCAGGCGGGCGCCCACCGGGTGCCGCTCGGCGTGGTAGGTGTCCAGCAGCTCGTCGGGCGCGTCCCCGCGGACCACCGAGGCCAGCTTCCAGCCGAGGTTGGCCGCGTCCTGCACGCCGGTGCTCAGGCCCTGACCGCCGGCCGGGAGGTGAATGTGGGCCGCGTCGCCGGCCAGGAACACCCGGCCGCGCCGGTACTCGGAGGCCTGGCGGGTGGCGTTGGTGAAGGAGCTGACCCAGCTCGCGCCGCCGTGGCTGATGTCCTCGCCGGTGATGTCCTGCCAGGCGGCGGCGACCTCCTCGAAGGTGACGGTCCGTTCGCGGTCGTGCGCCGGGCGGCCGTCGGGGCAGACGATGATGCGCCACACGCCCTCGGACAGCGGCGCGGCCATCACCATGCCGTTGTTCAGCCGCTCGCCGAGGAAGCGCGGGGTCAGCTCGACGCCGGTGATGTCCGCCAGGTACATGCCCTGGGTGGCGTCGGTGCCGGGGAAGTCGAACCCGGCCGCCCTGCGCACCCGGCTGGAGCCGCCGTCGCAGCCCACCAGGTGGGCTGCGCGCAGGGTCCGCTCCTCGCCCTGCGGGGTGCGGACGGTGATCTCGACGGCGTCCCCGTCCAGGAAGCCGTCGGCGAGGGAGGTGAACTCCCAGCCGCGCCGGATGTCCGCGCCGAGCTCGGTCGCCCAGCCCTCCAGGACCGCCTCGGTGTCGCCCTGCGGGATGCCCCGGGCTCCGAAGTGGGCGTCCTCGAGGACGGTGAAGTCGAACTGGGCACCGCCGAAGTGCCCCATGGGGCTGATGGCGAGCGTCTCGCCCTGGCCGAACCGGGGCAGCAGCCCGCGCTCGTCGAACGTCTCCATGGCGCGGGCGGTGAAGCCCAGGCCACGGGACTGCCCGGTGGGGGCGGCCAGCTTCTCGATGACGATGACCCGGGCCCCGCCGAGGCGCAGTTCGCCCGCGAGCATCAGTCCGGTCGGGCCGGCACCGACAACGATGACGTCGGTGTCCGCCGCTGTCCCTTCCATGGTGGTCCTTCCTGGCAGTGGGGTCGGTACGGACCCGGCGGTGGTGGGGGCGGATCGTCGTGCGGCGTCGTGCGGTGCGGTGTCCCCGCCGGGCAGGGGACACGGCACGTCAGCGGGGCGGGCCGAACCAGCGGGTGAGGGCCTCGGCGAGGCCGTCGGTGCCCGAACCGGCCCAGGCGACATGGCCGTCGGGGCGTACGAGCACCCGGTCGGTGCCTTCCAGGGAGCTGCCCGGCGAGGGGCGGGCGGCCAGGACGGTGATCCGGTCCGACCAGCCGTCGATGCCGGTCAGCCGTCCGCCGCGTCCGCCGGTCAGGTCCAGCAGGACACCCCCGCCGGAGCGCACCAGCTGCGCGGTGCTGACCAGGCGTTCCCGCGCGTGCACCTCGGTGCACGGCAGCCGGGCCCCGAGCAGCGGGTGGTCCGGGCCGCCGACGTCGTAGCGCACGTCCAGGCCGCTGATCATGCCGGCCAGGTGGCGGCGTCCGTCCTCCAGGGCGATCAGCTCGCCCAGCAGGGCGCGCAGCGGGTTGACCTCGGGTCCGCCGAGCAGCATCAGGGCCTGGGCGCGGATGTTGGCGAGCACCCGCCGGCCGACCTCGTGGCGTTCGGTGTGGTAGCTGTCGAGGAGGGTGTCGGGGGCCTTGCCGCGCACCACCAGGGCCAGCTTCCAGCCCAGGTTGAAGGCGTCCTGCATGCCCAGGTTGAGGGCCTGCCCGCCGATCGGCATCTGCTTGTGGGCGGCGTCGCCCGCGAACAGGATGCGGCCGTGCCGGTAGTGCGTCAGCTGGCGGGAGGCGTCACCGAAGGCGTTGACCCACAGCGGGGTGCCACCGCTGATGTCCTCGCCGGTGACGCGCTTCCACACGGCGCAGATCTCCTCGAAGGAGGCGTCGCCGTGGGGGCGGTCCTGGGCGGCGGATCCGAACTCGTGGGCCATCACCCGGGTCACCCCGTCGGGGCGGCGGGCGGCGATCGCCAGGCCGTGCTCCAGCCGCTCGAAGCGCCGGTTCGGCACGTCGATGCCGGCGACGTCGGCGCGCAGCAGCTCCCGCGCGGCGTCCTGGCCGGGGAAGTCGGCGCCGGTCAGGCGGCGTACGCTGCTGTCCTCGCCGTCGCAGGCGATCAGGTAGCGGCAGCGCAGCCGCAGCACCGCGCCGTCGGAGCCGACGGCCTCGGCCTCGACCCAGTCGCCGACCTCGCCGGCGGCGACCAGCTCGTGCCTGCACTTCAGCTTGGCGCCCAGCGACAGCGCCCACTCCTCCAGGATCACCTCGGTCTGGGTCTGCTGCACCTTCCACTGACCGGGGTGGGAGGTGGGCAGCGTCAGGTCGAGGGGGACGCCGCCGAAGTGGCCGCGCGGCTCGTTCGGCGGGTCGCCGAACTCGGGCAGCAGCGCCCGGCTGTCGAGGATCTCCATCGTGCGGGCGTGCAGGGTGGAGGCCCGCGACTCGGTGTTCGGGGCGCGCCGTTTCTCCACGATCACCACGCCGACGCCGCCGTGGGCCAGTTCCCCGGCGAGCATCAGCCCGACGGGTCCGGCCCCGACGACGACGACGTCGGTGGTCAGGCGGTCCGCTGCCACGGCTCAGCCCTTTTTCTGCTCGGCGTGGGCCTTGGCGTGGGCGAGGGTGGCGCGGCTGTTGGTGGACAGCGCCGTGTGCACGTACTCGCGGGCGTCGGCGACGGTGGCGTCCTCGCCGAGGATGCGCGCGATGTTGGCGGTGTTGATGGTGACGGTGTGCTGCGAGGAGGCGGTGGTGCCCCCGGCGTCCTCGACGAAGGTCCACTCGCCGGTGTGCAGGGTCATCAGCGCGGGCAGCGTGACCTGCTTGTAGGCGATCTTGTGGTGCGGGAAGACCACCCGGTACGACTTGGTGGTGTGCACCGAGCCGTCCTTGGCGCGGGTGTCCATCTCCAGCTCCTGCAGGCCCGGGGTGTCCTCGGTCAGGCGCACCACGGCGACGTGCGGGAGCCGCTCGGCCCACAGCTGGGCCTCGTTGATGAAGTCGAAGACGTCCTTGGCCGCGCCGGCGATCTGCACGGTGTCGGTGAAGGAGAACGTCAGCTCCTCGGTGGCGGCGGCGTGCGCGGCCTCCACGTTGACCTTGAGGGCGGCCAGCTCGGAGGTGCTGTTCTTGTCCACGGCCTGCTCGATCCACAGCAGGTCGTGCGGGTCGTCGTCGATGGCGCTGTAGTCGTGCAGCAGCCGTACCCGCGACTCGTTCTCACCGAGCGGCTCGATGATCCAGGTGCCGCCCATGTGCTTGACCGGGGTCGCCGGGATCTCCTGGCGGAAGGTGATGGTGAGGGCCTCGGGGTCCAGGCCGCGGCGCGAGGTCCAGTCCTTGGGCTTGCCGTTGGCGGTGGCCCAGATGCGGATCCGTTCCTCGTTGCCGTCCGCCTCGAGGCGGTCCACGTGGATGGTGGGCGGGAAGATGCGCGGCCAGTGGGTCACGTCTGCGAGCAGCTCGTAGACCGCGGCGGCGGGGGCGCCGATCGTGATCTCGTGCTCGACCTCACGCGTCGTCATGAGGCTGTCTCCTCGGAGGGGTCGGGTGCCGGAAAGCGTCAGAAGTTGCCCAGGCCGCCGCAGACGTTGAGGGCCTGCGAGGTGATGGACGCGGCGGTGTCGGAGGCCAGGTAGCCGATGAGGCCGGCGACCTCCTCGGGCGTGGAGTAGCGGCCGAGCGGGATCTTCGCCTGGAACTTCTCGAGGATGGCCTCCTCGGACGTCTCGTAGGCGGCGGCGTAGCCCTGGCGCACGCGCTGGGCCATCGGGGTCTCGACGTAGCCGGGGCAGACCGCGTTCACGGTGATGCCGGTGGGGGCGAGCTCGTTGCCGAGGGCCTTGGTGAAGCCGACGACGCCGTGCTTGGAGGCCGAGTACGGGGCGCCGAGGACGACACCCTGCTTGCCCGCGGTGGAGGCGACGTTGATGATCCGGCCGCGGTCCTTGGCGCGCAGGCCGCCGATGGTCAGGGCGGCGCGGGTGACGCGGAAGACGCTGTTGAGGTTGGTGTCGATCACGTCGTCCCACAGCTCGTCCGCGATGTCGGCGGTGGGGCCGCCGCCGGAGCGGCCGGCGTTGTTGACGACGACGTCGACGGTGCCGAAGCGGTCGACGGCGGCCTGGATCCAGCCGTTGACGGACTCGGTGTCGCGGACGTCGACGACCGCGCCGTCCACGTCGAGGCCCTCGTCCTGGAGTTCCTTGACGGTGGCGGCGATGTTCTCGGCGTTGCGCGCGCCGATGAAGACACGGTGGCCCTGCCCGCCGAGCAGCCGGGCGGCGGCCAGGCCGATGCCGCTGGTGGCGCCGGTGATGACGGCGACCCGCTGGGTGGTGGTGTCGGTCATGGGGGTGCTCCTTCAGGCAGCCTGGGCGGGCGCGAGCTGGGCGTTGACGACCTCGATGAAGGTGCGCGGGGTGTTGGCCTCGCCGACGGCCTCCTCGTCCAGGGATATGCCGTACTCGCGCTCGATGAGGCTGCCGGCCTCCAGCAGGGCGAGGGACTCGTAGCCGATCACCTCGAACTCGGTGTCGATGATGTCGCCGTCCAGGTCCACGCCCTCGGCGACGCCCGCGGCCTCCCGCAGGGTGCGCTTGAGGTCCTCGAGGGTGAAGGGCTTGCTGGCCATGGTGGATCCTTTCGTCATACGTCGTTCGGTTCGCGGTACGTCGTCCGGTTCGGGTCGTCGGTCGCGGCGCGGGGGGCGGCGGCTCTCACGCGGCGCGCACGACCATGGCGGAGTTGAAGCCGCCGTTGCCGCGGGCCAGCACCAGGGCGGTGCGCAGCTCGGCCGGGCGCGGCTCGCCGAGCACCAGGTCGAGCGGGTAGTCGGCGCACGGGTCGATGTGCACGGTGGGCGGGATGACGTCGTCGCGCAGGGAGAGGAACGCGGCCGCCAGGTCCAGCGGCGCACCGCCGGAGTACAGGCGCCCGGTCATCGTCTTGGGCACCGTCACCGGCACGCCCCGGTCGCCGAAGACCGCGCTGACGGCCTCGGCCTCGACGAGGTCGCCGACCGGGTCGCCGGCGCCGTCGGCGAAGACCACGTCGACGTCGGAGGCGGTCAGGTCGGCGTCGGCCAGGGCGATCTCGATCGCCTTGCGCAGACCGGGCTCGCGTCCGCTGCCGGGCCTGGGGTCGATGGTGGCGCCGTAGCCGGCGATCTCGCCGTAGGGGCGGGCGCCGCGGGCGCGGGCCGCCTCGGCGTCCTCGGCGATGAGGATCGCGCCGCCCTCGCCGGGCACGTAGCCGCGCGCGTCTCGGTCGAAGGGCAGGTAGGCGTGGTCGGGCTCGTCGCTGGTGGACATCTTGCCGCAGGCCAGCTGGGCCACCCAGCCCCACGGGCAGATGGAGGCGTCGACCGCGCCGGTGACGATCAGCGAGGTGCCCTTGCGGATCTGGCGACGGGCCTGCGCGACGGCGTCCAGGCCGCCCGCGCCCTCGCTGACGACGACGCCGGAGGGACCCTTCATGCCGTTGCGGATGGAGATCTGGCCGCTGTTGACGGCGTAGAACCAGGCGAAGGACTGGTAGGCGGAGACGTACTGGCTGCCCTGGCTCCACAGGGCCTGCAGCTCGCCCTGGCCGAACTCGAAGCCGCCCGCGGCGGACGCCGTGATGACGCCCATGTCGAACTCGGGCAGCTCCTTGGGGTCGGCGCCGGCGTCGGCGAGCGCCCAGTCGGTGGCCACCAGCGCCAGCCGGGTGACCCGGTCGGTCTGCGGCAGCAGCCGGCTCGGCAACAGCTCCTCGGCCTCGAAGCCCTCGATCTGCCCGGCGAGTCGGGACGGGTAGCCGGTGGGGTCGAAGCGGGTGATGCGGCCGATGCCGTGCTTGCCGCCGAGGGTCGCCGCCCAGTAGTCCTTCACGCCCAGTCCGTTGGGCGAGGTGACACCCAGACCGGTCACCACCACGGAGGCGGTCATACGAGGCTCCTTTCCGGGCTGGCGAGCACCATGGCGCTCTGGAAGCCGCCGAATCCGCTGCCGACCGTGAGGACCGCGTCGATCAGCTGGTCGCGGGCGACGAGCGGGACGTAGTCGAGGTCGCACTCGGGGTCGGCCGTGTGCAGGTTGGCCGTGGGCGGGACGACGTCGTACTCCATGGCGAGCGCCGAGGCGGCGATCTCGATGGAGCCGATGGCGCCCAGCGAGTGCCCGACCATCGACTTGATGGAGCTGACCGGGGTGCGGTAGGCGTGGTCGCCGAGGCTGCGCTTGAACGCGGCCGTCTCGTGCCGGTCGTTCTGCTTGGTGCCCGAGCCGTGGGCGTTGATGTAGTCGATGGCGTCCGGGTTCAGCCGGGCCTCGCCGAGGGCGAGGTTGATCGCCTCGGCCATCTCCACGCCGTCGGGGCGCAGGCCCGTCATGTGGTAGGCGTTGGAGCGGGTGGCGTACCCGGCGATCTCGGCGTAGATGTGGGCGCCGCGCTTGCGGGCGCTCTCCAGCTCCTCCAGGACGAAGAAGGCGGTGCCCTCGCCGAGGACGAAGCCGTTGCGGGTCTTGTCGAACGGCCGGGAGGCGCACTCGGGTTCGTCGTGGCGCGGGGTGGTCGCCTTGATCGCGTCGAAGCAGGCCATGGTGATCGGCGAGATCGGCGCGTCGGAGGAACCGGCGATCACGACGTCGGCGGAGCCCTCGCGGACCAGCTCGACGGCGTAGCCGACGGAGTCGATGCCGGAGGTGCAGCCGGTGGAGACCACCGTGCTCGGCCCCTCGGCGCCCACCGCCCAGGCGACCTCGGCCGCGAACGAGCTGGGCACCATGTAGTCGTACAGGTGCGGGACCGCGTAGGTGTGGTCGACCGCGTCGAGGCGGCCCCCGTCGCTGACGACCCGGTACTCCTCGTCCAGGCCCATCGTGGCGCCGACCGCGCTGCCGACGGTGACGCCGACGCGGTGCGGGTCCAGGGAGGGGATGTCGAGGCCGCTGTCGGCGACCGCGCCGCGCGAGGCGACGACGGCGAACTGGGCGGCCCGGTCCAGACGGCGGACCTCCTGCGGGGTCAGGCCGTGCTCGTACGGGTCGAAGTCGGCCTCGGCGGCCACCCGGGAGCGGAACGGGGCGGGGTCGAAGAAGGTGATGCCCCGCGTCGCGGTACGGCCGGCGCTCAGCAGGTTCCAGAAGTTCTCCCTGCCGACGCCACCGGGGGCGATCACCTCGATCCCGGTGATCACAACGCGTCGCCTGCTCAACGGGACGCCTCCCAGTTGTAGAAGCGCGTGGCCATGGCATCGGCCGGCGAGCGCCAGGTCTTCGGGTCGTAGGCCTCGATGAACGGCTTGAGGTCCTCGCTGATCCCCACGAAGCGCGGGTCGGCCTTGGCCGCCTCGATCAGCTCTCCGCCGTTGTCCTCGTCGAAGTCCTGCAGGTGGAAGTACAGGCCCCGGTAGGAGAACAGCTGGCGGCGCCGCGTGCCCATGCGGTGCGGCATGTCGGTGGCGTCGAAGTCGGCGAACAACTTGGCCACGTCGTTGCTCGAGGTGGCCGCCATCCGGGCGACAATCAGCGTGCTGTGCATAGGGTTTAGCTCCTCGGCGGTTGCACGGAAGGTTTCTCGGAGCGGGCGGACAGGCCCGGCTCGGTGGCCGGGTACGACGACGCCATCGCCTCTGAAGGTGCGGCCCGGCGGTAGCGCCCCGCACGGGGCCTGCCTGAGTCCCGCCGGAGCCGGGTCCGCGGGCGGACACGGGCACGCCTGCGGACCTCCGCCCCCGTGCCGGGGAGGAGGTCCGCAGGCGTGCGGGACTCATACGCCGCCCGGCGCGCCGGGCTCACTCTCCGGCAGAGCGCGTGTGCACGACCTGGTAGGTGTTGCTGTACGGCTCGCCGGCGATGACGGCGCGGACCCGGGCCACGGCCGCCTTGCGGGCCTCGGCCTGCTCCTCGGGCGCCTGGTCCCGGTAGGCCTCCCACGCCTCCTTGCTGTCCCACTGGGAGTAGGAGATGACGAAGGCGCCCTCGAGGCCGCGGGCGCGCAGGCCCTTGAGCACGACGTGGGCCCGGAAGCCGGGGACCTTGGTGAGGAACTCCTGGCCGGAGCCGAGGGCGTCGACGGCCTCGTCCTGTCCCTCCTGGGTGACCGGGAAGACCGTGAAGACGGTGTAGTCGTCGCGGTGCGGACCGATCTCGACCTTGCCGCCGAGGGCGTCCGAGGTCAGCGTGTGGGCGACCTCGTTCTGCATCAGGCGGATCGAGGTGGTGATCTCGCCGAACACCGGCAGCGTGCGGTGCTTGAACTCCTCGCCGGCGTAGCGCTTCTCGAGGTCCTCGCCGCTGCGCCACTGGATGAAGTTCAGGGTGCCGTAGTTGTCGACGCCCGAGTGGACGGTGGAGGACATCCAGCCCTCGTACGCCGCCGCGTTGACGATCTTCGTCATCTCCTCGATCAGCTTGCCCTGCTTCTCGGGAGTGTCCGTGGTGAACAGGTTCAGAACGGTGAGGTGCTTGTCCTCGGCGGAGATGATGGGCATGGATCCTTCGCTTCCTTGGAGAGTGCGGACTGTTCTCGGGCCGCGGCGCGCTGTCAGGCGGCGGGACCGAACCAGCGGTCGAGGGCGGTGGTGAGGCCGTCGGCCCCGGCACCGAGGGGGGCGACCCAGGCCACGTAGCCGTCGGGGCGGACGAGGATGCCGTCCACGGGGGCCTCACAGCCGTCGAACTCGGCGGCGACCAGGTCGACCCGGTCGGCCCAGCCGGCGGCCGCCGTGCGCAGTCCGTGGTCGCCGCCGAGCTCCAGGAGCACGGCGCGGCCGGAGCGCAGCAGCGCGTAGAAGGGGGTCTTCTCGCCGTCGACGACCAGTTCCCGGTCCGGCAGGCGCCGGCCGAGCAGCGGGTGGTCCCCGTCGCCGACGTCGTGCCGGATGTCCAGGCCGGTGACCATGCCGACCAGGTGGCGCTGCACGGACTCGTGGGCTCCCATGAGCTCGGCCAGCACCTCGCGCATCGGCGTGATCTCGTCGCCGCCGAGGTAGAGGATGCGCTGGGCGAGCGTGTTGGTCAGGATGCGGGCCCCGACCGGGTGGCGCTCGGCGTGGTAGGTGTCGAGCAGGCCCTCGGGTGCCTTCCCCTTGAGGTCCAGGGCGAGCTTCCAGCCGAGGTTCACGGCGTCCTGCACGCCCGCGCTCATGCCCTGCGCACCGATCGGCAGGTGGATGTGCGCGGCGTCGCCGGCCAGGAAGACGCGGCCCTTGCGGTACTCGGCGGCCTGGCGGCTGACGTCGGTGGTGGAGCTGACCCACAGCGGGGTGGCGCCGCTGATGTCCTCGCCGGTCAGCCGCTGCCAGGTGCTCGCGACCTCCTCGAAGGTGATCGGGTCCGGGCCGGTGCGCAGCGGCTCGGAGTTGTCGAAGTAGATGACGCGGCAGCGGTCCGGGCCCATCGGGATGACCATGACCATGCCGCCGGGGACCCGTTCGCCGCTGAACCGGGGCCGCAGCTGGACTCCGGCCACGTCCGCGAAGCGCAGCTCGATGGCCGGCTCGGTGCCGGGGAAGTCGATGCCGGCGAGCTTGCGCACGATGCTGCGGGCGCCGTCACAGCCCACGACGTACCGGGCGCGCAGGGAGAGGGAGTCGTCGCCGTTCTCGGCCGTGACGGTCACCGAGCCGTCGGCGTCCTCGATGCCGGTGACCTCGTATCCGCGACGGATCTCGGCGCCCAGCTCGCGCGCCCAGCCGCCGAGGATGCCTTCGGTGCGGGCCTGCGGAATGCCGCGCGCTCCGTACGAACCGCCCTCGACCACCTGGTAGTCGAGCGGTACGCCGCCGAAGTGGCCGACCGGAATGACTCCGACCTCGCCGAACCGGTCCATGAGGCCGCGCTGCGCGAACTCCTCGATGGTCCGCGCCGAAAATCCCAGCGCCCGCGATTCCTTAATAGGCTCGGCAAGCTTGTCAAGGACCACTACCGAGACTCCAGCGAGCCTCAATTCACCTGCGAGCATAAGACCGGTGGGACCGGCTCCCACGACAATGACATCCGAATCGTAGAATTCCATCTGCCCTCTTCTCACTGGTGTTCCGTCAGTATTACGGGGGCTTCCGACGGCCGTAAATAGGCGCTATTACAGGTCTTGTGCAATGAACGCCAGAAGAACGTCGGATACGTCAGAACTTCGACAAACGGTCTTGCCGCGGGCGAGTCGGATGACGGCATTCTCAGACATGACCTCCACCCTGACGACCGATCAGTCGGCAACCGCATCCGCTGCCCACTCCGCCGTCGCATCGCGCGCCGAGATCGCCGGCCTGCTGAACCGGTACCTGGTCTCGCTCGACGACGAGGAGCTCGACGAGGCCTGGACCGCCGGCCTGTTCACCGAGGACGCGGTCGTCGCGTTCCCGGTCAGCAGGCACGAGGGCGCCGAGGGCATGGCCGAGTACCACCGGACGGCGCTGGCGGCGTTCGCGGCCACCCAGCACCTCGGCTCCCCGGCCGTGGTCGAGCTGGACGGGGACCGGGCGACGTTCCGGGCGAACCTGATCTCCACCCATGTCCACCACGCGCACCACGCGCGCCCCCAGGGCGACCTGCCCCCGCTCTTCGCGACGGGCACGTTCGTCGACGGCGAGGCCCGCCGCACCCCGGAGGGCTGGCGGCTGAACCTGCTGTCCTTCCGGCTGCTGTGGGCGGACGGCTCCCCGCCGCCCGCGCGGTGACCTGACACGTCCGTGCGGCGGTACCGGGCTTCTCCGGTACCGCCGCACGGACAGGGGAAGGGGACTTCAGGCGTTCAGGCTGAGCACCCGGTCGACGGCGATCTCGATGACCACCCGGCCGGCCGGGGTGGGCGGGGCGGACCAGTACCGCCTGGCGTACAGCCGTGCGCCCAGCGCCACCCGCTCGGGGTCCGTCACGACCGTGCCGGTGCCCTCCAGCGTGACCCACCGGAAGCCGTCCACCTGGCAGAGCGCCACGCGGCTGCCGGGCGAGGCCAGCAGGTTGCGGGCCTTGCGGGAGGTGGACACCGTCATCACCCGTGCGAGCCCGGCCGTCACGTCCCAGGTGAAGCGCACGGGGGCCACGTGCGGCGCGCCGTCCGGCCGCAGCGTGGTGAACGCGGCGACGAGCGCCGTTCCGGTCAGGAACGCCTCGACCGAGTCGGACACCGTCACGGCGTCCGGGCGCTGCATCGACGGCGACATACGTGTGTCCTCACTCGTAGGGGGCGTCGGGCCAGCATGCCAATGGCCGCTCGACCCTCACTGGACCGCCGTGGTGCCGCGCGGAACCCGGCCCCGGCCCTGGCCCCGGCCCTGGCCCCGGCGGCGCCGTCCCCGGCAGCCGGGGGCGCTCTGCCGTGCCGGGCGGAAGGGCCGCGGGAAGCGGACGGCGCCGGCGCTAGTCGATGCTGCGGACGATGACCCGCTCGTCCTCGTCCTCGCGTTCCTCCGCGCCCGCCAGGCGCAGCGGCGGCCCGCCCTGGAGCGTCCTCACGAACACGGACGTGTCGCCCTCACGCAGTTCGTTGTCGCCGTCGTGCATGGGCACCTCCTCGGTGATCGGTCGGCCCAGAGTGTCAAGGCTCACTCGTGGCTCGATCGACGGCCGCCCCGCCGCCCGTGGAGTGCGGCCGGAGCCGGGACGCCTTCCCGCCCGGGGCCGGTGTCCGGGGCGCGATGCGCGGGAGCGCCTCCCCGGCGAGCACGTCCAGCACGGCGGCCGCGGTGGTGGTCTCACCGGTGCTGGGCAGATGGCGCAGCAGCCGGGCGCAGTGGCCGGCCAGCAGGTGTGCGTCACCGTCGGAGATCCGGTCGCGGTCGTGGACGACGGCGAAGGTCAGGGAGCCGTCGCCGCCGCGGTGCACGAGCAGGGCGACGGGGAGGTCGGGCCACGCTCCGCTCGCCCGCTCCGGCTCCAGGACGACGCCGGCGGCGGCGAGTTCGGCCCGCATGGAGGTGAGCGGGCGCGGCGCGCTCTCCACCGAGACCAGGCTCTCCAGCAGCTCCCCGCCGGCCGCACCGCCGGCCGCACCACCGGCTGAACCACCGGTCGCACCACCGGCTGAACCACCGGTCGCACCACCGGCTGAACCGCCGGTCGCGCGATCGTTCGAACGGCTGATCGTGCGACCGGCGGAACGGCCCGTCGAACGGACCGCGGAACGGCCGGTCCACCGGTGGATCTGGCCGGTGGAGACCCATTCGTAGGCGGCCATGTCCAGGGCGCGGTCCCGCAACGCCGTCAGCAGCCGGCCCACCGTCTCCTCGGGGTCGACGCGGACCACCATCGGCAGGCAGTTGCGCATCGGCCCGGGCAGCCGCTCGGCACCGTCCAGCGCGATGCCGCGCCCGGAGACGGTGACGCCGAAGCCCACCGTCGCGGCCCCGCCGTGCCGCGCCGCGCGGTACAGCAGCAGGGCCCAGACCGTCTGCAGGGCGCTGCTGTCGGGGACGGAACGCAGCGCGGCCCAGCGGTGCAGCCGCCCGGCATCGGCGGGACTCAGCCGTACCTCGGCCCGGCCGAGGCCCCGCTGCCGGGTGCGCGGGCCGTGCCGGGCGGGCAGCACGGCGACGGTGTCCCCCGGCACGGCCCCGAGCCAGAAGTCCCGTGCCGGCGCGGGGTCCTGCCGCTCCAGCCACCCCACCCAGTCACGCAGGTCGGGCCTGCGCTCGCCACCGGGCAGCGCTCCGCCCGCGAGGTAGGCCCGGCAGACCTCCTCCAGCAGGACGAACACGCTCCACGCGTCCAGCAGCGCGTGGTGGAAGGTGAGCAGCACCCGGGTCACGCGCCCGGAGCCGGCGTCCGCGAGGTCGACGAGGGTGACGCGCAGCGGGCAGGGACGGCGCAGGTCGAAGCCGCGCCGGCGGTCCCGCTCCAGCAGCCGGTCCCAGTCGACGGTGCCCGCACGGTGGCGTACGACCTCGGCGCGGGCGTGGTCGTGGAAGACCACGCGCGGTTTCGGCTCCCCCGCGAAGGCCGCCCGCAGCACGGTCTCGCGGTCGACGACCGACTGCCAGGCCGCGGTGAACCGCTCGGTGTCCAGCGGCCCGCACCAGCGCCAGGTCAGCTGTTCGACGTTGCGTCCGGTGTGCCGGCGCACACCGACGTCGCGCAGCAGGTCGTACTGGGGCCAGACCACCGGTACGCCCGGCCGACGGGACGTACCGGGACGGCCCCGCACGGCACGCGGGCGGCTCTGCCTCGCCATGGGACGCCCTCCTCGGAGTCACTGCCTCCTCCCGACGGGCCCCGCCGGTCACGGAGGTCCCGGGGAGCGGCGGGCCCGGGGGCGCGATACTCCCCGGGCAGCGTGACAGAGTCGGCTGCCGGATCTCTGACGGAAGGCTGACGCTGCTCGGAATCCACCGGAGAAACGCTTCTGCAGTGGCAGGGCGGCTCATGGGCGGGTGGCTCGTGGGCGGGTGGCTCGTGGGCGGGCGGCTCGTGGGCGGGCGGCTCATGGG
>NZ_JAGMUE010000067.1:0-35268 GCF_019049165.1 Streptomyces sp. AC627_RSS907 | reverse complement strand
CTCCCCCTCCCCCGGCTCCCCCGGCTCCTCAGCGGCGGAGCCGGCCGCCTCCGCCGGTCTTCTCGAGGCCATGCGGCGGGACTTCGGTCTCACCGCGGCCGAGGCCGAGGACCGGCTCGCCGCCGAACGCCGTGCCACCGGCCTCGCACCCGAGGCGCGCCGGGCCGCCGGGAACGCCTTCGGCGGCTCGTGGTTCGACGCCGACGCCGGGCGGCTGACCGTCGCCGTCACCTCGGACGCGGCGCCCGCGACGGTACGGGCGGTGCGCGCCACCGGCGCGCTGGTCCGCACCGTGCAGCACAGCGAGCGGCAGCTCGACGCGGCCAAGACACGCATCGACCGCCTGGACGCCCCCGCCGGCGTCAGCAGTTGGCACGTCGACCCGGCCGCCAACGCGGTGGTCGTCGACGTGGTGGCGGGCGAGCGCGCCGACAACGATGTCCGGCGGTTCGTGGACCGGGCCCGCGAGGCCGGCCCGGTCACGGTGCGGACGGTGCCGTCGGCGCCGCGGACCTTCGCGGCGGGCACGGTCGGCGGCGACCCGTACTACACCGGCAACGTCCGCTGCTCCATCGGCTTCTCGGTGCACGGCGGATTCGTCACCGCCGGGCACTGCGGCCGGGCGGGCGCCGGCGTCAGCGGCTGGGACCGCTCGTACATCGGCACGTTTCAGGGCTCGTCGTTCCCCGAGAACGACTACGCCTGGGTCAGTGTGGGCAGCGGCTGGTGGACGGTGCCGGTCGTCCTGGGCTGGGGCACGGTCTCCGACCAGCTCGTGCGCGGTTCGAACGAGGCACCCGTCGGCGCCTCGGTGTGCCGCTCCGGCTCCACCACCCACTGGCACTGCGGCACCGTGCTGGCCAAGAACGAGACGGTCAACTACAGCCAGGGCGCGGTGCGCCAGATGACGAAGACCAGCGTCTGCGCCGAGGGCGGCGACTCGGGAGGCTCCTTCATCAGCGGCGACCAGGCACAGGGCGTCACCTCGGGCGGCTGGGGCAACTGCTCCGGCGGCGGGGAGACCTGGTTCCAGCCCGTCAACGAGATACTGGGCCGCTACGGGCTCACCCTGCACACCGCCTGACCAGGGGGCGGTGGGAGGGCTCCGCCGGGCGCCCGGCGGAGCCCTCCCCCACCCGGGCCACCTGGCGGAAACGGATCAGGCGTCGCACGACTCCGGTCAGGCGTCGTACGACTCCGGCCCCTCGGGACCGGTGGCCGCGGTCAACCGGCGGTAGGCGGCCCGGGCGTGGCGGAGCCGGGCCAGCGCCGTGCCGACCAGGGTCGCGCCGAGCAGACAGGCCAGCCAGAGCGCGTCCCGCCGGCCGGCCCAGGTCAGTGTGCCGGCCGGCGGGACGGCGAAGCCGTTGAGGGACAGCCAGCACAGGACGGCCGTCCCCGGGGCGGCCGTGAACCGGGCGCAGAGTCCGAGCACGGCCGCCAGCAGGGAGAGCACGGCCAGCGCGAGCCCCGGGCGGCCCGCGCCCACGACGCCGTTGAGCAGCGCCACCAGGACGAGCGCGCCACCGAAGGCGCCCGCCCACACCAGGGGAGCGGCGACCGGCCGGGGAACGGGTCTGGCACCGCCGGCCAGGGGCACCCACTCGATCATGCTGACGGCTCCTTCCGGTCCCGGCCGGCTCCGACCACGGCATCGGACACCGATCCTGCGGTCAGATTGTCCCACCGGGGCGCGGGGTGAGGTGACGGCCGGGGCAGGTGACCGGCGCTCACCCGGGCGATCGCGACGCCGGTGTCCGCGTGGCCGCCGGCCGGCTCGGGTCCGCCGCGCCAGGCGGACACCGGCCGGGCCGCCGGGACCGTACCCCGGCCCTACCGCCCGCCCTCCGCGCGCGCCGAAGACGCCGAGGAGGCCGGGGAGGCCGGGGAGGCCGGGGACGCCGAGGAGGCCGGGGACGCCGAGGAGGCCGGGGACGCCGAGTACGGGGCGGAGCCGGCCGCGGGCATCGACGCGTCGCCGTCCCGCGGGTCCCCGCCACGGCGGCCGGCCGGAGTCCCGGCCCGCCTGCGCGCGCCGGGCAGCAGTCGGCCGGCCGCCCGCAGGGCACCGGCGAGCAGGTGCGCCCGTGCCGCGACGACGGGGCCGAGGACGGCCAGGACCAGCACGTAACCGGCGATGAAGGGGGCGAGCCGCCCGTCGAGCCCCGCCCCCGCGGCCATCGCGGCCAGGATCAGCGCGAACTCCCCGCGGGCGACCAGGGTGGTGGCGATCTCGGCCGCGGGCTGGGCACCGTAGCGGTACACACGGGCGACGCACAGTCCGGCGAGGACGTTCATGACGACGGTCAGTGCCGCGGCCGCGGCGACCGGGCCGGCGACGGAGGCGAGGTCGTCGGGGTCGATGGCGAGTCCGAAGGCGAAGAAGAAGATCGCCGCGAAGGCGTCCCGGAGCGGGTGCACCAGTTCGCGGATCCGTGGCCCGGACGGGGTGCCGGCGAGGATCAGCCCCACCATGAAGGCGCCGATGGCGTCGGCGACGCCGAGGACCTCGGAGACACCGGCGACCAGCACGGCGGCCCCGAGGAAGCTGATGACGAGCAGTTCGTCGTCCCGGGTCGCGATGAGACGGCCCACGAGCCGCGTGCCGTAGCGGGCCGCGGCGGCCAGTGCCAGCAGGAAGCCGAAGGCCTTGCCGGCCTGCAGGGCCGTGTCCACGACGCCGTGCGCGCCCGCGACGACCGGCTGGAGGGCGGCCAGGTACAGCGCGAGGAAGATGTCCTCCACGACGATGACACCGAGGATCAGACGGGTCTCCGGGCGGCCGATCCGGCCCAGGTCGATGAGGATCTTGGTGACGATCGCGGAGGACGAGATGCCGAGCACGCCGGCGAGCACCAGCGCCTCCCGCACGCCCCAGCCGAGGACGAACCCGAAGCCGAGGCCGGCGCCCACGTTCAGCAGCAGGTAGACGCCGCCCGCGGTCAGCAGCCGTTTGCCGCCGCTCCTGAGGTCGTCGAGGTGGAACTCCAGCCCCAGGTAGAAGAGCAGCAGCACCAGTCCGAGCGCGGAGAGCATCTCGAAGTCGTGCGCGTCCTCGACCAGGACGAAGCCCGGGGTGTGGGGGCCGAGCAGGATGCCGGCGAGCATGAAGAGGGGAATCGTCGGAAGTCCGATCCTGCCGCCGAGACGGGCGAGGAACGCGGCGGCCAGAAAGGCACCGCCCATGGCGAGCAGAGTGTCAGCGTGTCCCACGGGTCACCGCCTTCGACCGTACGGAGGGCCGGAAGGGCTTCACTTGACGGGGATGGATACGGGTTCTCCTTCACCTGTGACGCGTGATCTGTCCAACGGCGGGGCGCCGTCGGCCGGCGCCGGTGCCACGACACCGCTCCCGGATCCGACGGGGCGCCGGCCGGACGCCGACGCGCACGGACGGACGGGTGCCGCACCAGGGCCCCTCGTCCGTGGCGGTACACCGCGACGGTCACCGGTCGCCCCCGGCACGCGGGGCGCGGACAGCGCCCCCGGAACGAGCCACGCGTCGCCACCCGTGAGCGGGCGGGACGGGGCGCCCTGCCGCAACGTCCCCGGCCCCCGGGAAGACCCCCGGGGCACGGCGTCGCTCCACGGTCACACGCGGGGCGCGCACACGGCCATCGGGGACGACACCCACATACGCCGGTGGCCGACACCCATCGGCACGCCGGGACGGCGGCTTCCCGCCTCGTCGGCGTGGGGCCGCGCCGGATGAAGGGGGGTCAGGTCGGGTCCGCCGCGAAGGGGTGCCGCGGGACGCCCCGCTGTCCGGCTCCTGGGTCCGGCTCCGGGGTCCGGCTCCGGGGTCTCGCCCGGTCGGCGGGCACGCCGGCCACCGTACGCCGTCCGCCCCGCCGCGGGCTGCGGCGGGGCGGACTCTGTGCGGACGGTCCGTCAGCACGGCGTGGCTGCCATCAACTTCTCGAACGAAGCCATGCAGTCCGGGCAGTGACGTGCCCGTTCGCCGTCGGATGCTTCGATACGTTCGCGGAGCTTCTGTCCGCAGAGGGTGGCCGCGGCCTGTTTGGCCATCACGTGCCACACCAACGCTCCGCCCGCCTTCTCCGGGCCCACGCACATTTCGTACATGTTCGGCCTCCCAGCCTGGACGCCGCTGACACCCTCCAGAAGACACCGGATCGCCCGTGACCAGTAGCGCTCAGGGGCCATTCGGGTGACGCTCGCGTCGTCCGCCCGGGTCGGTGACCCACCCGCACGGTTACGAACGATCAGCCAACCGGCCATACACCGGTGGGCGTCTGACGAGGCGTCGACGCAGGCGGACGGGCGCCGGTCGTCGCCCCGCCCACCGGCTCCCACACCGCCTTCCCGGTGCAGCACCGGCTCGGTGTCGGGCGACATGTCAGGGGACGCGTACGCCGGTGACGGCGAAGCCGCTGCGCGGGCGGGTCGGGACGCGGCGCAGCGGGATGCGCAGGTCCTGGTCGGGGACGGTGTACTCCAGGCGGGCCAGCCGCACCGCGAGGGACTCCAGCAGGCCCACGGTGATGCGCTCGCCGGGGCAGCGGTGACCGGTGGCGGGGTCGCCGCCGCCCTGCGGGATCAGTTCGTCGCGCTCGGCGGGCCGGTCCAGGAACCGCTCGGGCCGGAAGGCGTAGGGGTCGCCCCAGAGTTCCTCGTCGTGGTTCTGGCCGTACACGTCGAGCAGCAGGATCCCTCCTGCGGGGACCGATGCGCCGTGCCAGGTCAGCTCGGTGACGGTCCGGCCGCCGAGGAACGGGGCGAACGGATAGAAGCGGCGGACCTCGTGCGCGAACGCCGTGGCGAAGGCGCCGTCACCGGCGCGCAGTCGTTCCCGGTGCTCCGGCCACCGGTGCAGGGCGTGGGCGGCGAAGGCCACGAACCAGCTCACGGCGGCGGTGGGGCGCAGGACGTTCAGCAGTTCCACCGCCGCCGTCCCGGCGTCCAGCGGTCCGCCCGGGGTGTCGTGATGCCGGGCCACGCGCTCGAGCACCGAGTCCGCGGGGGCGGTGACGGCCCCGGAGCGCACGTCCTCGACCAGGCGGGCCAACCGCTCTTCCTGCCGGGCGCGGGCGCGGCGGGCCCGCAGGTGGAGCGGTCCCGGGGTGGCGAAACCGTCGACCATCGCGACGAGGTCCCGCGCCAGTGGCTCCGCGTCGAAGGCCCCGGACGGAAGCCCGGCCCAGCGGCAGACGCCACGGGTGAGCACCACGCCCGCCGCGTCGAACAGCACGACGCGGGGGCGTCCGCTCCAGGCGCGTACGGCCTCGTCCCAAGCGGCGGTGACGTGTTCGGTGAGGCCGGCGACCCGGTCGGGGTCGAGCAGCGGCAGGAACAGTTCCTTGCGGGTGCGGTGGGCGCCCCCGTCGAGGGTGTGGACCGCGCCCTGTCCGAACAGGGTGTCCAGCACGGGTGCGGGGATGGCGCCGTGGCGGTGGACGTGTCCCTCGTCGTAGAAGAAGCGCACGGCCTCCGGGCCGCGCACGGCGAGCGCGGGCCTGCCGAGCAGCCGGGTGCGCACGACGGAGTCGGGACTGTCGCGCATGCGGTTGGGCAGCCAGGCGTATCCCTCGGTGAGCAGTGCCAGGGTGCGGTCCAGCTTCGGGCAGTGGTGTGCGTGCATGGCCAGTGAGTGCCCCGGGCCGCGGCGCGGACACCTGGGCTGTCGGGTCGCGTGCCCCACCGGATCACCGGCGCCCTGACACTTGTCAGGAACACCGGTGTCCCAGTCGTCCCTACAGTGCTCGGTGCGGGCCGCGCGGTACACGGTCGAGCCGAGAGCGGACGGCCGACAGCGGACGGGCCGACAGGCCGACAGGCCGACAGGCCGACAGCGGACGAGCCGTACGAGACCGGCGACGTCCGCTCCGGGCCGTCCCGTCGGCACGACAGGATCGCGGCTCCGCCGCGCCGCGGCCGGTCGCGGCGACCGGTCACTCACCACCTGGGGGAACCACACATGAAGCGACGGACGCACCACTGCTCCACCGCGCTGGCCGCGGCCGCGCTCACCGTCGGCGCGCTCGCCACCACGGCCCAGGCAGTCCCGGCCGCTCCGCGCGGCGGGGACCCGGCGCTCACCGACGTCTACATCTGGGCCGGGGACGTCAAGCTGCGCCAGCAGCCCACCACCGACTCCCCCGTACTCGCGGTCCGCTCCGCCTCCTGGCTGGACGCCGTCTGCCAGAAGCGGGGGCAGTACGTGGACGACCCGGCCGTCGGCGGCAACGGCTGGTGGACGGCCGTGCAGGAGTTCTCGGGGAGCGACATCGCCTGGGTCAGCAACCTGTACCTGCGGGGCGGCGAGAAGATCGCCGGCGTACCGGACTGCTGACGGGCGCCGGAGCACACCACGGGGCGGGCCGGTCCACCGGCCCGCCCCACGCGTTCAGTACAGCTTGTCCACGGCCGTGACCGTGGTGGCCCTGAAGTCGGCCACCTGCGCGTGCTCGAAGGTGCCCATCTGGCCCCACTGGACGACGGTGACGGTCCTGCCGTCCCGGCCGACCGAGAACAGGCCGATGTCGGAGGCGCCCCACTCGGCGACCGTGTGGACGCCGTAGACGTGGGCCCCCTCCTCCACGTTCAGCCGGCCGTAGTACTTCTGCGTGGCGGTGATGTCGGGGTACCGCTCCATCACCTCGCGCGCGCAGTCCGCGAGGTCCGCGCGCAGCAGGGCGGCGAGTTCCTCGGCCCGCCGCGTGCTGCGCTCGACGACCGTGACCTGGAGGGCGCCGGTGTCGTACTCGGTCCAGTACCGGCGGTGGGACGCGGTGGACGGCAGCGCCTCGCCGACGCACATCGGCAGCGGGTCGGGCTGCCCGGCGGTGACCGGTCCGGCGTACCAGTCGGAGCTGCGGTGCGGCGGCAGTTCGCTCGGCTGCAGGAAGGCGGGCGGGCCGGGTTCCGGCGTGGCCGCGGTCGCCGGGACGGCGGCCACGGCGACGGCCGCGCCGGCCGCCAGCGCGGCCACGGCGAGGCGGACTCCTCGGGATCGGACGTGCATGTTTCCCCCAGGTCGGTTCGTCGGTGTCGTACGTTCCTTCCCTGTACGACCCGACATGACCGGCATGGGTTGCCCTCTTCACCCGTTACGGTTTCGTCCCGGATGTCACCGGCGGGCAACGGCGGCCCTGTCCGTCACCCGGCCGCGTCGTCCGTGCCCATCCGTACCTGCTCCTCCAGTCGCCGCAGGCTGGTGTCGAGGGCGTCGGCGACCGCGCGTTGCCCCGGGTCGTGATCCTCGTCGAAGAAGGACAGGTGCACCGTCACCTCACTGGCCCCGCTGTCGAGGCCGGCGACCTGGAGCCAGCCGGCGTAGCTGCCCTGGTCGCGGGTGCCCCATTCGAGCCGCATCTGCTCGGGCCGGGCGCTCAGCAGAGCGGAGGTGTCCTGGTCGGTGCGGTCCTCGTGCACGGTGACGGCGGGCGGGTCCTCGGGCTCCACGTGCAGGTCCCGGGGGAGCCAGGTGTCCAGCCGGCCGACGTTCGCGACCTGGTCGAAGATCTGCTCGGGCTGGGCGGGCATGGTGCGGGAACGCTCGTACTCGGTCATGTGGCACCACTCCTCAGGTACTCGGGGCGTACGCCGGACGCGTGCCCTGTCTGCGCGGGCCGAAGCGCGCGGCGGGTGAGCCACCGGCATGTGCTCCGCACGGCGGGCGAGGCGGGGCGCGCGGTGACAGACTGCTGCGCAGCGCGGCCCGTCACGGCGGGTTCCTCAACGGGGGCCGACGAGGGGAGGCCAGGTGTCGACGTCAGAGGCGAGCGACGCGCTGCTGCTGCGGTTCCTCGCCGACCCGGCCCACCTGACGCTGGAACTGGCCGCCGCGGTGACCCACTGCGCCCAGGCCCTGGGTCTGCCGCACGCGGTGGTCTACCTGTCCGACCTGCAGCAACGGCGTCTCATTCCGCAGACCGACGTGGTGTCGCCCCTCCCCGTCGACGGCTCGCTCGCGGGCTGGGCGTACCGTACGCAGTCGCTGCGGGTGGAGGAGTCCGAGACGGGCGGCGTCACGGCGTGGCTGCCCCTGCTGGACGGTGCCGAGCGGCTCGGTGTGCTGGCCGTGCACGCGTCGGCGCTCACCGCGGCCACGCTGACCCGGAGCCGGGCGCTGGCCTCCCTCCTGGCGATGATGATCAGCTCGAAGCGGGCGTTCGAGGACTCCCTGGTCCGGCACACCCGCACGGAACAGATGCGGTTGCCCTCCGAGATGCTGCGCGCGTTCCTGCCCCCACGCACCATCGGCAACGCCCACGTCGTGTCGACGGCCGTCCTGGAACCGGCCTACGAGATCGGTGGGGACGCCTTCGACCACTCCCTCACCCGGACGACGTTGCACGTCGCGGTGATCGACTCCATGGGACACGACCTGGCCTCCGGGCTGACCAGCGCGGTCGCGCTGGCCGCCTGCCGCAACGCCCGGCGCAACGGGGCCGACCTGCCCGAGCTCGTGGAGTCCGTGGACGACGCGCTGTCGCGCTGGCTGCCGGACCAGTACTGCACCGCGGTCCTCGCCCAGCTGGAGTTCGAGACCGGTCTGCTGCGCTGGAGCAACTGCGGTCACCCCGCGCCCCTGCTGATCAGGGGTGAGCAGTTGCTCGTCGACGCCCTGGCGCGGGAGGCGGATCCGCCGATGGGCGTGCCCGCCCGGATGTACCCCGGGCCGCGCCTGACGCACGAGACACGTCTGGAGCCGGGTGACCGCGTGATGGTGTACACCGACGGGGTCACCGAGGCGCGCACCCGGGAGGAGGAGCTGTTCGGGCTCGAACGCTTCGCCGACTACGTCATCCGGGCCATGGCCGGCGGCGAGCTGGCGCCGGAGACACTGCGGCGCCTGATCCACTCGATCCTGGACTCGCAGACCGGCCGGTTGCGGGACGACGCCACGATCCTGATGTTCGAATGGCGGCCGCCGGACTGCTGACGTCCCGGCGCCGCGGGCGCCCGATGCGTCAGACCGCATGCCCCCGGGCCCGCAGCCAGCCGTGCACGGCGTCCTTGTCGGCCGGCGTGATCCGGACCGGGCCCTCGACATAGGGGCCCTCGTCCTCCGTGAAGCCGGTGTCCGTGATCCTGGCCGTGACCCAGGTGGCCAGGTCCTGGGCGGCGCCCTCGGACAGGGCGCCCCGTTCCCAGCCGGTGCGGGCCTCACGGGCCGCGGCGGGGTCGTGCCGCTCGGTCTCCGCCAGCCAGGCCGCCACCAGCCGTTCCACGGTCCGGCGGCCCGCCCGTTCACTCTTCACGTCCTGGTCGTCTTTCATGTCGCGTTCGTCGCTCATGCCGCTCGAGTGCCCCGGATCCGCCGGGAACGCCTCATGTCCGGGGGCGCCCCTCGTGTCGGCGGTGACACGCCGGGTACCCGCACGCCAGGGAGGGCCACCGGGACGGTCCGCACCAGCGCACAGCCGGGGAGCATCCGGGGAACAGCTTGGAAAGGGGACAGTGATGACGCAGCCCGCCGACGACCACGCTCTCGACCAGCGCGCCGGCGTATCCGAGCTCCGTCTGGCGGCGGGGGACCCCGGACTCGTGCCCCAGAACGACGCACGCCATGAGGACCTCCCGCTCGACCGCAACCAGGCGATCCTGCAGGCCGCCAAGCAGGTGGGGTCGATCCTGAAGAAGAACGAGCACCCGTTCGCGCTGGCCGGCAGCGTCGCCGTCTACGCGCACGGCGGCACCCAGAACCTCCAGCACGACGTCGACTTCTGCATCCGGCCCGACGACGCGGAGGCCGTCGCCGCCACGCTGCGGGAGGCCGGACTGGTGGTCTACACGCCGCCCGAGGACTGGCTGCTGAAGGCCCACTGCCTGGGACAGCAGGTCGACCTCATCTTCGAGCTGGCGCACGAGCCCGTCACGGCGGAGCTGCTGGCCCGGGCGCAGGAGCTGTCGGTCGACTCGGTGCTCATGCCCGTCCTGTCGCCGACCGATCTGCTGCGCGGTCTGCTGGCGGCCTTCTCGGAGCACCACTGCGACTTCGGGGCGGTGCTGCCGATCGCCCGCACGCTGCGGGAGAAGATCGACTGGGGCCAGTTGCGCCGGGACTGCGGGGACGCCCCGATGCCGGCCGCGTTCTTCTTCATCCTCGAACGGCTGGAGATCATCTCCCCGGCCGGCCCGGGTCCGGCGGCCGGCACCCCGGCCGGTCCCACGGCGGGTCCGGCTGCCGGACCCACGGCCGGACCCGCTGCCGGTCCCACGGCCGGACCCGCTGCCGGTCCCACGGCCGGACCCGCTGCCGGTCCCACGGCCGGTCCCGCGAAGGAGGGACAGTGATGAGCGACCCCGTCGCACACCAGGGCCCCGCGGCGAGTGGCCCCGCTTCCGCGGCCGGGAACGTCGAGTACCGCGTCGCCCACCTGCGCGACCGGCTCGCCGCGGAGGAGCTCGGCGAACTCGGCGTACGGGCCGAGATCCGGGCCGGGGCGATCGTGATCACCGGCACGGTGCCCTCGGCGCAGTGCCGCGAGACCCTCCTGCGGGTCGCCCACGAGGAGTTGGCCGGTCTCACCGTGCACGCCGATGTCGTGGTGGCGGAGACCACCCGGCCCGACCATGCGGAGGAGCTGTGATGATCCGCGTCGCCGCCGTCGGAGACATCCACATGGGGCTGGACAGCCAGGGGCTGCTGCGGCCCGCCTTCGAGACCCTGCCAGACTGCGCCGACCTGCTGCTGCTCGCCGGCGACCTCACCCGGCACGGCACCCCGGAGGAGGCGCGCGTGGTGGCACAGGAAGTACGCGACCTGCCGGTGCCGGTGGTGGCCGTCCTCGGCAACCACGACCACCACGACGAACAGCCCGAGAAGGTCACCGCCCTCCTCCAGGACGCCGGCGTGACGGTCCTGGAGGGTGAGGGGACCGTCGTGGAGTGCGCGGGGACCCGGGTGGGGATCGCCGGGACCAAGGGGTTCGGCGGCGGTTTCGTCGGGCGCAGCGCGGGAGAGTTCGGCGAGCCGATCATGAAGGAGTTCGTCCGCACCACGCGCCGCTCGGCGGACAGCCTGCACGCCGCGCTGAAGGAACTGGACGACGAGGGCTGCGCGGCCCGGGTGGCGCTGACGCACTTCTCCCCCGTCGCCGACACGCTCGCCGGGGAGCCGCCGGAGATCCACCCGTTCCTCGGCAGCTACCTGCTGGCCGAGGCGATCGACACCGCGGGCGCGGACCTGGCCGTCCACGGCCACGCCCACCTGGGCTCGGAGCACGGGATGACGGCGGGCGGGGTGCGGGTGCGCAACGTGGCCCAGCCGGTGATCCGCCGTGCCTTCAACGTCTACCGGCTGGGCGTCGCCTGACCACCGCCCGGCGCGTCAGGACCGACCCGTGTCCCGCGTCGAACGTCCGAGGCAGGTGACGTCCGCGGGATCCAGACCGGCCGCCTCGATCACGTGGAAACCCATCGTGTCGTAGAAGGCCCGCGCGGGTGTGTTGGCCGTCGCCATGACCAGGTGGACGGCCGGCACCCCGCGTTCCCGCAGCGCCCGCCAGAACGTCCGCATCAGGGTCCGCCCGTGCCCGCGGCCCTGCCACTCGGGCAACAGGTCGATGTGCAGATGGGCCGGGTACGCGGCCAGCTCGGGGACGATCATCCGCTCCGGGTCGTGCAGCAGGCCGGCGATGACCTCGTCCGGGGTGGCGGGCGGTCCCTTCGGCGCCGGATGGCGGTCCGCGACCCGCGGCAGCCACCGGGTGCGGAACTCCGCGGCGAAGCGCGGGGTGTCCGCCGTGCCGAGGACGTAGCCGACCGCCCGGCCCTGCCCGTCGTCCAGCACGAAGGCCAGGTCCGGGTCCAGGTGGACGTAGGGGGCGGCGAAGACGGCGGGCAGGACGGCGGGGTCGGCGTACACGGGCCGGCTGTCCCCGCCGTTGTGCCCGGTGCGGATGCAGATGTCGTCGAGGTCCCGGGCGTCGGCGGGACGGTACGGGCGTACGGTGGCAGTCGAGGTCACCCCCCGTATCCTGCCCGGCTTGGGAGCGCTCCCACAAGAGGTCGTCCGGCTCGGGGTGCACGATGTCCCTCCCGCCCGTCAGCGCGGGCACTGCGCCGGATGCGCCGCCCCGGCGCCGTGCCGGCGAGCCTCCGGCCGCGGCTCCTCACCGGCCTGTGAACTGCGCGGAAACCGCACGGCGCGGTGCCTGCGGACGCCGGGGCCGCGCCGGACGCCGAATGGCGCCGACCGGTCCGGGCACCCGATGATCCCAGTGGGCACCGCGCCCCTGGTGATCCGACGGCCCTTGGAGAGAGCGAGAGAGCCTCATGAGTCTTCTGCGTATGGTCGGCCGCCCGATGCTCGCCTCGATGTTCGTCGCGGGCGGGCTGCACGCGCTGCGCAGGCCGGGGGACCTGGCCCCGGCCGCCGAGCCGGTCGTACGGGCGGTGACCGAGCGGGTGACGGTGCTGCCCGACAGCACGGAACACCTCGTACGGCTCAACGGCGCCGTACACGTCGTGGGCGGGGCCCTGCTCGGACTCGGCCGCTGTCCGCGCCCGGCCGCGCTGGCCCTCGCGGCGACGCTGGTCCCCACCACCTTGGCGGCCCACCGCTACTGGGAGGCGGAGGACCCGTCCGAGCGCGCCCAGCAGCGCATCCACTTCCTGAAGAACCTGTCCATGATGGGCGGCCTGCTGATCGCGGCCGACGACACCGGCAGTGCCCCCTCGCTGCTGTGGCGCGGACGTCACGCCGCCCGGGGTCTGCGGCACGACGCCCACCTGGTGCGCCGCTCGGTCCGGGCCACCGCCCGCCCCGCGGCGACGGCGGGTGGTGTCCGGGCCAGGCTGGGCGTCTGAGCCGGACCGCACGAACCGGGCGTTAGCCCACCGGGTGCGGGGGGACCCGACGCCCGTGGCGGGTCGGGTCCCGTAACCGCCACGACCTTGACGGAGGTGAGACATGGGACACGGAGGAAACGTCATCGACGAGCTGACGACCGATCACCGTGAGGTCGAGGAGCTCTTCGGCAAGATCGAGGCGCTGCCGTCCGGTCACAAGGACCGCAAGCTGTACGCCGATCAGGTCACGATCGAGCTGGTCCGGCACTCTGTGGCGGAGGAGGCGTATCTCTACCCGGCCGTGCGTGAGCACGTGCCGAACGGGGGCGCCCTCGCGGACAAGGAGCTCCAGGACCACGCCCAGGCCGAGCAGATCATGAAGGACCTGGAGGGCTGCGCGGCGGACGACGCCGAGTTCGACCGCTTGGTCGGCATGCTGATGAGCGAGATCCGTGAGCACGTCGCCGACGAGGAGGGCAACCTCTTCCCGAGGCTCCGCGAGGCGTGTCCCGCGGACGCCCTGGACCGGCTGGGCGACAAGGTCCGCCAGGCGAAGAAGACGGCGCCGACGCGACCGCACCCGTCCGCCCCGGACAAGCCGCCGATGAACAAGCTTTTGGCGCCCGGTGCGGGGATGGTCGACCGGGTACGGGACGCGCTGTCCGGACGGGGCAAGTCCGGCTGAGCGCGCGCACCGGAACGTCGTGCGAGGGGCCCGTCGCCGTGGACGGGCCCCTCACCCGTGTCACGGTGGGGGTACGCGCGTGCTCGTCGTCGTGTGCCGTACGGGCGTACGTGCTCGCCGTGCCGTCGACGGCCGACGTGGGCGCCGACCGGGGCGGGCGGCCCTCAGGCCCACCACTCCCCCGTCCGTCCGGTCGTCGCCGTCGGCACCGGAGCGGGTCGTTCCCGGAGGGAGGCGATGGTGCGTTCCAGGCCGTCCCGCCAGGTCACGCTCGGCAGCCAGCCGAAGATCTCGCGGGCGAATCCGGTCACCGGGCGGGGCTCGGCGGGCCGGTCCCCCGTCCCGCCGGTGAACACCAGCGGTGAGTGGGAGCCGGTCAGGCCGATCACCCGGCGGGCGATCTCCACGGCCGTCGGCTCCTCGTCGCCGCCGAGGTCCACGGGCCGTACCGAGCGGCCGGCCGCGACCAGCAGCACGCCGTCGACCATGTCGTCGACGTAGCACAGCGGGTACGTCCGGCTGCCGTCCCCGGCGACGGTGACCGGGCGGCCGGCCAGGGCCTGCTCGATGAAGGCGGCCGGTGTCCCTCCGTCGTCCGTCCGCATGCCGGGTCCGTAGCCGGTGAACAGCCGGACGATCCCGGCGTTGGTGTCGTGGGCGCCCGCGTGCGCGGTGACCAGGTCCTCGCAGGAGCGGACCGCCTCGGCGCGGGCGGCGTACGAACCGGTGCACAGCGGCGGCGGCGAGGAGGCGAGCAGGAACCGGGCGCCGTCCCGGGCGGCGACGGCCAGCGCGGTACGGGTGCCGGATCGACCGGCGTCGAGGTCCGCCACGGGACGGTCCGGCAGGGCGGCCGGGGCCGTGGGGCCCGCCAGGTGCAGGACCAGGTCGTAGGGGCCGGTGAGCGCGTCCGCGCAGCCGGGTTCGCCGACGTCCCTGTCCAGGAAGCGGAAGCCGGGGCGGCCCGCGAGGTGGGCCACCTTCTCGGCCCGCCCGGTGGAGAGGTCGTCCAGGCAGTCGACTTCGACACCTGAACCGAGCAGGCGGGTGCACAGGTGGGAGCCCAGGAACCCCGCCCCGCCGGTCACCAGGACCCGGGCCCAGGGCGGGCGGTCCTGCGCCCGTGGGCCGAACGCCGCCATCGGCATCATGAGGACGACCTTCCTTCCTCCGCGAGCGCTGACGGAGCGCTGACGAGCGTGCCCCGGGTGCCCCACCGAGTTGCGTTCATGCTCCGACGGCGGGCGTGTCCGCCTCCCAGCGGCCAGGGGCCCGCGCGCGTACGCGGGTCCGTTGTGGCCGCCGTCACGGCCGCAGGCGCCCTCACACGGGGGTGCCGGGGGCTGTGATCAAGCACACTCGGCACATCAAGTCCTGGGGTGTCAAAGGGCGTTGATCCCTGTGGGCCGAGTGGGGTGGCGGGCGGCGGCGAGGACTCGCCGGTCCCTTCTGCCACGATGGTCGGCGCCGTCATCCGGCTCGGTGGAGCGGCCGCGCAGCGCAGCCGGCCCTCTCCCACCGGACCCCTTACCCTTCCGGGTCTCACGACTCGCCTTCGAGTGGCGCACTGTGTCTTCTTCCCCTGTCCCCGCCCCGCCGCGTCCCGCCTCCGCACCGTCCGGGGCGGCGTCCCCGTCCGGGGCGGCGTCCCGTTCGCCGTGGCGGTCCCTGAGGTACCGCAGCATGCGCTGGTGGTCGGTCGCGAACTTCGTGTCGAACGCCGGTACGTGGATGCAGCTCACGGTGCAGAACCTGCTGGTCCTGCAGATCACCGGGTCCGCCGCCGCGACGGGACTGTCCATGTCCGTCCAGGCCGCGCCCGCGCTGCTGATCAGCGTGTTCGGTGGCGCGGCCGTCGACCGCTGGCCGCGGAAGCTGACCGCCGCGGTCAGTCAGGCGCTGCTGGGCGCGGTCGCTTTCGTGACGGCCCTCATGGTGGCGCTGGACCGCCTCGATGTGACCTCCCTGATGGTGCTGGCCGCGGTCACCGGCGTCATCGCCACCGTGGACGGCCCGGCGTGCTCACTGCTGGGCAACGACCTGGTCCCGGCCGAGGACGTGCCATCCGCGATCGGGGTGGGTGCGCTGGTCCACCAGGCGGGCCGGCTCACGGGCGCCGCGCTGGCCGGAGTGACGGTCGGCTTCCTCGGCACGGCCGCCGCCTACGCCGCCAACGGGCTGTCGTTCCTGTTCGTGGCCTCGGTCATCCCGTTCCTGCGTCCGGCGCGTGGGGCGGTCCGGCACGCCGGGACCGCGAAGCGCCGGGGTGAGGCGGACACTATGAGCGTCCGGGAGGGACTGGCCTTCTTCGCGCGCCGTCCCCGGCTGCTGGCGCTGGCCGGTGTCACCGGGGTCAGTGCGGTCTTCGGGCGCAACTACCAGCTCACCCTGGCCGTTCTCGTCACGGGGCCGCTCGCGGGCGGTGCCGGGTCGTTCGGCACCGTCTCCACAGCGCTGGCGGCCGGCGGCATCGTCGGCGCGGTCCTGGGCGCCCGGCTGCGCCGGCCCTCCGTGCGGATCGTGGGCGTGCTGGCCGCGGCGGGCGGGCTGTTGCAGGTGGTGGCGGGCATGTCGCCGTCGCTGACCGTCCTGCTGGTGATGGTGTTGCCGATGGCCGTGGTGGAGTCCGTGTCCGACACCGCGGGTACGGCGGTGCTCCAGACCGACCCGCCCGCGCACCTGCGGGGCCGGGTGCTCGGGGTGTGGGGCAGCATCGGCACGGTGTGGAGCCTCGGTGGACCGCCGGCACTCGGGCTGCTGATGGAACTCGCCGGTCCGCGTGGCGCCCTCGTCGCGGGCGGACTGATCATCGCCGGCACCATCGGCGCGGGCCGTCTCCTGCACGGCCGCCGGACCACGGCGCCGGTGGCGGTACGGGCCGGGGACGCGGACGTACCCGGGCAGGCGGCCCTGGGAACGGCCGCCTGAGCGGAGCCACCGGCAGTGGCCGACCGGCCAGGCTGCCCGCGCCCGGTGCCCGTCGAAGACGCCGACCGGGCACGCCGATCCGGTGCCCGGCGGGCCACCGGGCACCGGCGGGCCCGTTCTGCGCCCGGCAGACCACCGGACCGGGCGGGGCGATTCGGCGCCCGGCAGACCGCCGGTCCAGACGGAACGAATCAGCGCCCGACAGACCACCGGGCCAGACAGAACGAATCAGCGCCCGACAGACCACCGGGCCAGACAGAACCATTCAGTGCCCGGCAGGCGCCGCCGGACCCGGCGTTCCTGGGCGGGCCGGGTCAGGCGACGAGGGCTCGGCCGGGGTTCAGGCGGTCGACGAGCTCGGTGTGGTGGAGTTCGGCGACGGGCGCGACGAGGTCGGGGTGGCGCAGCAGCGCCGCTGCCTGTCGGTCGCGGGCGTCGGGCGCGAGAAGGCGGCGGAACTCGACCGGCGCGTCCGCCGTGGATCCGCCGTCGGCCAGCGCGGCCACGGCCAGGGCCGCGAGCTCCGGGTCGGTCAGCAGACAGGCCGCCCAGCTCGCGACGACCTCGTCCACCCAGGTCCGCCAGGCATCCTGGTCCGGGTCGGCCGGGTTCCCGTCCGCGCCGGTGGTCCAGTCGAGCCGCGCGGAGCCGCCGGGGCCCGCCATGCCCATCAGCGCGGCGTCCATCGGGGTCGGATAGCGCAACCGGGCGGCGACCGTCACGGCCTGCCGCGCCTGGACCTCGCAGAGGGCGGAGGCCAGCGCACCGCCGGACGCCGGATAGGCGCACGTGAGCCACTGGGCGGTCGCCGCGATGACGGGGGAGAGATCTGCTTGCACTGCCGGGCCGTCCGAACTGCTCGTCGTGGGGACAGGAAGTCTGGTCGTCGTGGACGTGACGTGACGTGACGTCCGCGGAAACGGTAGCCCGCCGCGCGCGCCGCGGAACATGGCCCGGCTCTCGTCGACGGCGTGGCCTCGGACACACCGCCCGGCCGGTTCCCCCTTGCTCGGGCTGCTCACCGTACCGGCCGCGCTCCTGGCCGTGACCGCGGCCCCTGGTGGCACCCCGACGGCACCCCGAAGACCGCGGCCGCCGGTCACGGGTGTCCGCTCACTGGGTCGCCACGACGATGCAGCGCCGCAGCTCCTCGACCGCGTCCGGGTCGCCCTCGACCGTCACGCCCCCGTCGGCGCCGTCCCGGTTCCACAGCCGGCGCAGGACGGCCTCCGGGGAACCGCTGAGCGTCACGTCGGGCGGGCCGCCCTCCGCGCCGTCCGTCACCGTGAACTCCCCGGGGCCGGTCCGCACCCGCCATGCGGCGTCCCCGGCCCGTACCAGAAACGTGCGGCCGGGCGAGGCGGCGAGGATGTCGGTGAAGTAGTCCCCCCACTCGGCGACGGCGTAGGCCGCGAAGATCTTGAGCAGCTCGTCGACCCCGTCCACGGCGAGATCGTCCGGGACCGGCGTGACGGGCCGTCCGGTGGCGAGTTCCGCGTCGACGCGGTGGACGACGGTCTCCTGTGCCATCCGCCGGATCCAGAAGCCGACGCTCTGGTCGGGGCCGTACCAGGTGGCGGCCGGGGTGCCGGGAGCCCGGGTGGCGAACTCGGCGCGCAGTGCGGTGTACCCGCGGTCGAGCAGCGCCGTCGGCTCCTCCTCGGCGAACTCCTTCGGCGGCCAGGCCTCGGGCTCGACGCCCTCGCGCATGGCCACGGTCTTGTGCAGGTAGACCTCGCCGACGTGGCGGGACAGGTCCGCGACGGTCCAGCCGGGGCAGGTCGGCACCGGTGCGTCGGCGTCGGTGCCGACGACGGTCCGCAGCCGGTCGTAGTCGGCCGCGAGACAGTCGAGAAAGCGCGTGAACTCCATGCCGCCGAGCCAAGCACATCCTCAGGAACCGGTCACGGCGTTTGTTTCGCCCCCGCGGCGGCGCCTGCGCTCACCAGGTCCCGCTGGGCAGCGCGGGGCGGCGGACGGCTTCGGCGGCGTCCCGCAGATGCAGGGCGACGGTGATCAGGGCGCGCAGGGCGGACGGCCGCAGGCTCTGGGCGCTCTCGGCGGCCAGCACCAGCAGGCAGCCCGCGGCCTGCTCGACGACCGGCACCGAGAACGCGAAGTCGTCGCCGTCGGCCCGGCGGAACGCCCGCCAGGGTGCCGCGGCGCCGTCGATGGACCTCTGGACCGCCTGCTCGAGATGGTGCGCGGCCTGCTCGCACACCACGGCGGGCAAGGTGATCGTGCGTTGAAATGCTGAACTGGTCATAGTCCCACTGCTCCCCCGTGCCCGGGGCGTTCGATCGGCGTACCGGGCGTTTTTCACCGAGTCGGCCGCACCCTGACCCAGGGGCGTGTCGTGCCGACCGAGCGGGAAGCGGAGTCACTCTCGGCCGACCTGGTCCGGACGACAGGCCTGGCTGGCTAGTCTGGTCGGCGTGTCTCCCACCACCTCGCCCTCGGCCGCCGCGGCCCGGTTCACCGGCCGGCCGGCGACCGGTGAGCGCCCGTTGTCCGGTGCGCTCACCGAAGTCACCCTCGACGACGGGCGCACGGTCGTCGTCAAACGCGGCGACGGCACCGGAGCGGCACGGGCCGAGGCCGCCGGGCTGCGTTGGCTGGCCGGCGCCCACACGGTACGGGTACCGGTGGTGCACGGCGCCGACGAGAGCTGGCTGGTCACCGACCGTGTGGGGCGGGGGCCGGCGAGTACGCGGGCGGCGTTCCGGTTCGGCCGGGAGCTGGCGGCACTGCACGCCACCGGCGCACCCGCGTTCGGTGCCGCACCACCCGGCGGGCCCGAGGACGCCTTCATCGGGCTCGCCCCGATGCGCAACGTCACCGGGGACGACTGGCCGCGCTGGTACGCCGAGCACCGCGTGCTGCCGTACCTGCGCGGCGCGGTGGACGCGGGGGTCGTCCGGTCGGGCGAGGCGGCCGATGTCGAGCGGGTCTGCGAGCGGCTGCCCGAGCTGGCGGGACCCGCCGAGCCGCCCGCCCGGCTGCACGGCGACCTGTGGAACGGCAACGTGCTGTGGGGCGATGACGGGCATGTCCACCTGATCGACCCGGCCGCGCACGGCGGGCACCGGGAGACCGACCTGGCGATGCTGAGCCTCTTCGGGTGCCCGCACCTGGACCGGATCCTGGAGGGCTACCAGGAGACCGCGCCGCTCGCCGAGGGCTGGGCCGGCCGCGTCGGCGTCCACCAGCTCTTCCCGCTGCTGGTGCACGCCGTGCTGTTCGGACGCGGCTACGCCGAGCAGGCTCTCACGGTGGCCCGGGCGGCACTGCGCCGCCCGGGGTAGGGGTCACCGCGTCACGACGTGCCGCTCGTTCGGGACGCAGTGGGTCATCGTCAGGCCCTCGACGTCGCGCGGCGGGTTCTTGCCGAGGTTGGCCAGCCGCTCGCGGTCCTCGTCGGTGAGGTCCTGACCGGCCAGCGGCTCCAGGTGCGACACGTCGTGCGGGCTGATGCCGATCCCCTCGCCGACCCGCAGGCCGAGGTCGTTCTCGACCAACAGGAAGTGCCACACCATGCGCTCCTGCACCGGCCGGTCGCACTGGGAGAGCAGGTTGACGAAGTTCGCCACCAGGTCGTCGCGCTCCCACTGCTCCATCAGCAGATAGCGCTGCCCCGCCTGCAGGTAGTCGTTGGCGCGGGGGATGCGCTTGCGGGTGAGCCGGCCCCGGATCTCCGGTCCCTGCTCGTCGTGCGTCGGGTACTCCGCCTCGCGCAGGCCGCCGGTGATCGACGGCTCGTAGTTGACGATCGGATTCTCGCCGGCGCCGTCCTGGTGGTACGTCATCAGGCCGTCGCGCTGGTTGGTGCGGACGTGTGCGTTCCTGGCCTGGTTGACGGGCAGCTGGAGGTAGTTCGGGCCGACCCGGTAGCGCTGGGTGTCGCTGTAGGAGAAGGTGCGGCCGACGAGCATCTTGTCGTCGGAGAAGTCCAGCCCGTCGACGAGGACGCCGGTGCCGAAGGAGATCTGCTCGTTCTCGGCGAAGTAGTTGTCCGGCATCCGGTCCAGCACCATCCGGCCGACCGGCTTCGGCGGGAAGTCCTGCTCGGGCCAGGTCTTGGTGTCGTCGAGCGGGTCGAAGTCGAGCTCCGGGTGGTCGTGGTCGTCCATCATCTGGACGAGCAGTTCCCACTCGGGGTGGTCACCGCGCGTCACGGCGTCGTAGAGGTCCTTGGTGGCGTGGCCGAGCGACTGCGCCTGGACGTTGGCCGCGTCCTCCTCGGTCATGCTGCGCACGCCCTGCTTGGGCATCCAGTGGTACTTGACCAGCACCGTCCTGCCCTCGGCGTTGACCCACTTGTAGGTGTTCACGCCGAAGCCCTGCATGTGGCGGTAGTCCGCCGGGATGCCCCGCGGGCTGAACAGGTTGACCAGCATGTGCATCGACTCGGGCGTCTGCGACATGAAGTCGAAGATGCGCCGGGGCTGCTGCTCGAAGCTCACCGGGTCCGGCTTGAGCGCGTGGATGACGTCCGGGAACTTGATCGCGTCGCGGATGAAGAAGACGCCCAGGTTGTTGCCGACGAGGTCCCAGTTGCCGTCCTCGGTGTAGAACTTCACGGCGAAGCCGCGGGGGTCGCGGGCCGTCTCCGCGGAGTCGCGTCCGCCGATGACCGTGGAGAACCGGACGGCGAGGTCGGTGCGCTTGCCCGGCTCCTGGAACAGCTTGGCCCGGGTGTAGCGGTCGATGGGCTCGTCGCCCCAGGTGCCGTACGCCTCGAAGTAGCCGTACGCGGTCACCCCGCGGGCGTGCACGACGCGCTCGGGGATCCGCTCGCGGTCGAAGTGGCTGATCTTCTCCAGGAACTGGTAGTTCTCCAGCGTGGCGGGGCCCCGGGCACCGACCGTGCGCTGGTTCTGGTTGTCGTGGACGGGATGCCCCTGCCGGTTGGTGAGCATCTTGCGGTCGTCGCCGGGGGCCGGCCCCCGGCTCGATACGTCCGTCATGTTCGTGGGCTCCTTCGACTCGTGGCCGCCCTCGGACGCGGCCCTGAGCTGTGTGGCGACGGCGACGGTCGCACGTGGACCCTCCGGGTACCCACGGCCGGGCGTCCGGCACCTACGCGTTCGCCTCTGGTTCCCTCACCTCGCACCGGGTCCCGGACGCCCTGCCGGCCAGGGCGTCCGGGTCTCGCGGGCGGGCCGGGTGGCGTCAGCCGCCGTTCAGCCGCGCGCGCAGCAGCTCCTTGCCCAGTTCGGCGCCCTTGCGGCTGTCCGCCTGCGCCTTGCGGAACAGCTCCGCGACCTCGGTGTCCTTGTCGCGTTCGGCGTCCTGGACGTACGTCTCCAGACGCAGCGCGTTGTTGAGGCACGACTCGACGTACCAGATCAGGTTGTAGTCCTTGTCCTGCGTGCCGGTCACGCCGCCGGTCTCCGTTCCGCTGGTCATGCGGCCTCCTCCTCGAGGTGTTCCTTCCGACGTGCGGGCCGGGTACCCGGCGCGGCGCGGGACACACGGCACCGGCGGGGGCGGGAGTGAGGCCGAAGCAATGTCCTTCAGCCGGCACTTCGCCGGCAAGGAGGACCCCGCCCTCGACTTCGTCCGCCGGGACGGCGACCGGATCAACGCACTGCTGCGGTCCCGTCCCGCCGGCGAGCCGCCCCTGCTCGCCTGTCGCAGGGCCGTGCGCGAGTGGCCGGCCGACCCGGACGACCCGGCCCGGCACGTGCGGCCCCGCATGCGCCGGCTGCTGGTCCTGGCCGGCAGCGAGCCCGATCTGTTCGCCGCCTACCAGCGCATCCGGGTCGACGCCCAGGAGCTCATCGCCTTCCGGCTGTCGGACCGGGCGTTCTTCGTCGTCGGCAGCTACCACCTGGTCAGACGGCGCCTGCACCGCCGTCTGACCTCCGGTTCCGCATCCGGGGGGAAGAGAGAACGACGGCGCCGGAGCGGGGGTTCGAGAGGTTCCGCGGCAAGGTCCCACGGCCACGACCGGCGGGAGTTCCCGGCGCCGCCGCGCCGCTGATCCGTGTCGCGCGCGGGCCGTGAGAGGGCCGCGGGGGCGCGACCGGTCCCCCGTTCCGGTCGGGCCTCCCGCGGCTCGTCGAACCTACGTGGACGGCTCGGCCGTTGTGAATCGCGTCGATGCCCGCTGCCGGGCCGTCCGGACTCACCTGTGCACAGGTGAGTCCGGATGGTCCGGTTTCGTACCGTGCAGGAGCGGCTGGTCGAGGTCGCCCGCCGCCAGGTGGGCGAGCACGACCTCGTAGAGGTCGCTGCCGGCGGCGAGCAGCTGGCGTTCGAGGACGGGCTCCGCACTGCGGACGTGCTCGCGCACGGTCTGGGCGTGGACGCCGAGTGACTGCGCGGCCCGCTCGGCGTTGCCGCCGACGGCGATCCAGGTGCGCAGCGTGCGCCGCAGGTTCCGGGCGTCCGGCTCGAGGCGGCCGAGGAGGTCGTCGGCCCAGGCGCGCAGCGCGGGTCCCGCCAGCAGGTCGGTGAGGCGGGCGCCGCCGGGCCGTCCGGCGCCTCCCCCGGCGACGTCCTGGTCGAGCCCCTGCTGGTCGGGACCGAGACCGGCCTGGGCGTTCAGGGCGAGGTGGACGGTGGCACGCACGGTCAGGTCGGCGAAGTCCGTGCGCAGCAGTCCCTCGACCCGGTCCATCCGGGCACGGACCGTGTTGCGGCTGACGCCGAGGACCTTGGCGGTGTTGACGGCGGTGAACTCCAGACCGAGCCGGGTGGTGGCCAGCAGTTCGGCGCGGGTGTGGTGCGGCAGGGCGTCGAGCGGGCGCAGCACCCGGGCCGTCCAGCCACGCAGCGCCGCCGGGTCCATCAGGCGCTCGGGGTGGGTCCGCTCGGCGTACACGGCCGCCTGCTGCGGGCGGAACCGGGCGACGGCCAGGGCGCTCACGGCCTGCCCGTACGCCGTGGCGGTGCGGGCGAGGCTCTGCCGGGCGCTGCCGCCGAGGAAGACGCCGGGGAAACGGCCGACGAGCGCGCGCAGCTCCTGGCCGGCCGCCTCGCGGGGCGTCAGGACGATCACGTGCCCGTCCATGGCCGGGCACCGCACGACCAGCGCCCGCTCCCCCGTCACCGACAGGCACTCCTCGGCGAGCCGGTCGCGTTCCTCTGGGCTGCTCTCCACGACGTAGACGCACGCCGTGTCGGTGTCGAGGAGGCCCGGCCAGAGTCCGGCGGCCACGCGGCGGGCGGAGACGGTGTCCTCCACCATCAGCAGTTGCAGGATGGCCAGGCGCAGGTCGGAGGTGGCCCGCCGCAGCCGGAGTCCGGCCGCGGTCGACTCCTGGTCGGCCAGCAGGAGCTCCACCACCTGCGCGGTGCGCGTCACGATGTCGAAGGCCCGCCGGTCGAAGGGCTCCGCCCGCGCCACCGCGAGGACGGCGGCCGGCGCGGGGTGGGGCCGCTCCACCCGGACGAGGCGCAGATGGCGGCCCCGGTCCTCCAGGGCGGCGGAGGCGATCCGGCCGGCGGTGATGTCGGCGACCAGGTCCTCGTCCAGCGGGGTACGGGTGCCGGCGAGCAGCCGGCCCGCGCCGTCCGGCAGCGAGACGGCCGCCTGCACGGCTCCGGCGAGCCAGGCCACGACCCCGCGTACGTCACGTGCGGTCGGCCGCAGGTGGTCGAGCAGTTCCTCCGCCCATCCCGTCTGCTCACCGGCGCCGGCTTCGCGCCGCGGTGTCCCGTCGTCTCGGCCCGCCACGTCGGCCTTCTCCTCGTCCTCGCTCCGGCCTCGGCCCAGGGCGGGGACGTTACCCCATGCCCTCAGGACACGGCAGGCCCGGTGGGGAGGCGGATGACGGCGGGGCGCGGGCACCCGGGGCCGTGGTGGCGCCGACCGGGCCTGCGCGGTCCGCACGCGCGGGCGGCTTAAGCTCGGTGAATGGCGAAGTACTTCGACGTGCACCCCGACAACCCCCAGCCGCGCAGCATCGCCCAGGTCGCCGACAGCGTCCGCTCGGGCGCGCTGATCGCGTACCCGACGGACTCCTGCTACGCGCTGGGCTGCCGGCTGGGCAGCCGCGACGGGATCGACCGCATCCGCTCGATCCGGGCCCTGGACAACCGGCACCACTTCACCCTGGTGTGCCAGGACTTCGCGCAGCTCGGCCAGTTCGTGCAGATCGACAATGACGTGTTCCGGGCGATCAAGGCATCGACCCCCGGCAGCTACACCTTCATCCTGCCCGCGACGAGGGAGGTGCCGCGCATGCTCCAGCACCCGAAGAAGAAGACCGTGGGCGTGCGCATCCCCGACCACGTCGTGGCCCAGGCCCTGCTCGCCGAGCTCGGTGAGCCGCTGCTGTCCAGCAGCCTGCTGCTGCCGGGCGAGGACGAGCCGATGACCCAGGGCTGGGAGATCAAGGACCGGCTCGACCACGTGCTGGACGCGGTGATCGACTCCGGGGACTGCGGCACCGAGCCGACCACGGTCGTCGACTTCTCCGGCGGTGAGGCGGAGATCGTGCGGCGGGGCGCGGGCGACACGGCACGGTTCGAGTAGCGAGACGGCCCGCGCCGGACGCCTCGACCGCCGCCCCGGGCACCACCGCGCCGGTCACCCGGCGCACCCGGCCGGGCGCCGGGCCGCCGGGGACCGGACAGGGGCCCGTTCGCAGGAGGCGGTTCCGGCGGTCCGGGCGCGGGGCCCGTACGCCGTTGTCCTGGCCGCCGCCGGAATCCGCGCCGCGCAGGAGCTCGCCCCGCCGGTCGGGGACGAGGTGACGGCCCCGCTCCCATGTCCGGGCGCCCGGGTCGCCGCCACCGCCCGCCCCGGCCGGCGCCATCGGCGCGGGCGCGGCCCTGCCCGCCTCATGATCGCCTCCTTCCTCCCCGGGCGCCGTCCGGTCACCGCGGTCGCGCCGCCCGCGGAGCGGCGGG
The DNA here is from genome assembly GCF_019049165.1 of Streptomyces sp. AC627_RSS907. Classification (NCBI taxonomy): domain Bacteria; kingdom Bacillati; phylum Actinomycetota; class Actinomycetes; order Kitasatosporales; family Streptomycetaceae; genus Streptomyces; species Streptomyces sp. AC627_RSS907. Next base: position 10,031 of record NZ_JAGMUE010000067.1, on the reverse strand, counting down.
CCGAGTGGAGGCGGACGCCTCCTCCGCGCGCCGACCCGTGCCCCGTACGGCGGCGACGGCGCCGCTCCCGTGGCGGACCGGCGCCGTTCGGGCGAACCTGGCGGACAACGCGGGTGGCGCCGTACGGGTGCGTCGAGAACTGACCCGTGGAGCTGCCGCTGATCCCTCCCATGCTCGCCACGCCCGGCACCCTGCCGCCCGCCGCACAGGACGCGCGCTGGGCCTACGAGACCAAGCAGGACGGCCAGCGCGTGGTGGTCTACCTGCCCGGCGACGGCAGTGTGCTGCTCCGCGCCCGCTCCGGCCAGGACATCACGGCCGCCTACCCCGAGCTGGCACCGCTCGCCACCGCGCTCGGCGCCACCCCGGCCGTCCTGGACGGGGAGGTGCTGGCCCTGGACGAACGGGGCCGGGCCGACTTCCAGTTGCTCCAGTCCCGGATGGGCCTCGCGCACGCCCCGGGCCGGGCGGCGCACCGGGCGGGCAGGGTCCCCGTCCACCTGGTGCTGTTCGACGCCCTGTATCTGGGCCCCCGCTCCCTGCTGGGCCTGCCGTACACCCGCCGCCGCGAGCAACTGGCGGACCTCGCTCTCGACGGCCCCTCCTGGTCGACCCCGGCCGCGCTGGTCGGCCACGGCGAACAGGCCCTGCGGGCCACCCGCGAACACGGCCTGGAGGGCCTGGTGTGCAAGCGGCTGGACTCGGTGTACGAACCGGGGGTCCGCTCCCGGGCCTGGGTCAAGATCCGCAACATGCGCAGCGAGGACGTCGTGGTGGGCGGCTGGCTGCCCGGCAAGGGACGGCTCACGGGCCTCCCGGGCGCCGTCCTGGTCGGCCAGCGCGCCGCGGGCCGGCTGCGCTACGTCGGCGGGGTCGGCACCGGCTGGAGCGCGGCCGAGCGCGCCGAGCTGGCGGCACTGCTGCGGGCCGCGGCGACGGACGCGTGCCCCTTCGACCCCGTGCCGCCGGTGCCGGGAGCGCGCTGGGTCGTCCCCCGGCTGGTCGGCGAGGTCCGCTACAGCACCCGCACCCGGGAGGGCATGCTGCGCCAGCCGTCCTGGCTCCGGCTCCGTCCGGACCTCGCGCCCGAGGAATCCGCGGCCGACATTCCGGACGACCTGATGTGACCGTGCGCCGGCGGGTCAAGTGTTGGGCCGGTCTTCACCGCTGGGACGCCCGCCACTCTTGGCGTGAGCATGAAGAGACGACACTCTGAACTCCCCTTCCCTCCACAGCCGTTGGGCTGCGCACGGAATCAGAGGAGGACGCGGTGTCGTCGCGTACCACCACAACCCGCCGCAAGAGATGGCTCATCGCACCGCTCGGTGCCCTCGCCCTCGTCATCGCCTTCCCCGCCACGGCCCTCGCCGCCCCGCCCCAGGCGCTGCCCGGCAACGCCGACAGCCTGGAGCGCGCGTACCAGCCCGCCTTCGACTACGACACCGACGGCTGCTATCCGACGGCGGCCATCGGTTCCGACGGCACGGTCAACGGCGGGCTCAACCCGACCGGCGCCCTCAACGGCAACTGCCGGGACGCCGCCGACCTGGACAACACCAACGGCTACGTGCGCGCCACGTGCAACAACGGCTGGTGCGCCTATCTGTACGGCCTCTACTTCGAGAAGGACCAGGCGCTGCCCGGCAGCGGCCTCGGCGGCCACCGGCACGACTGGGAGCACGTCGTGGTGTGGGTGCGCGACGGCTCCGTCCAGTACGTCTCGACGTCCCACCACGGCTCGTTCAGCGTGCACGCCAGGTCGGCGGTCCGCTTCGACGGCACCCACCCGAAGATCGTCTACCACAAGGACGGCATCAGTACCCACTGCTTCCGCCTGGCGACCTCGGGCGACGAGCCGCCGGAGAACCACCGGGGCAGCTGGCAGTACCCGACGCTGGTCGGCTGGAACGGCTTTCCGGCGGGCCTGCGCGACCGGCTGAGCGCGTACGACTTCGGCAGCGCCACCTTCGGCCTCAAGGACGGCAGCTTCGCCTCCCACCTGGCGGCCGCCAAGCCCTCCGGCATCCCCTTCGACCCGAACGCGTGAGGCGACCGCGGCCGGCAGGGGGCCGGTCGAGCGAAGCGCGAGACCGAAGCGCCCCTGGGACCACTATCGTGTCCGCATGTCCGTCCCCGAACTGATCCGTATCGTCTCCCGCGACTCCCCCATGGCCCTGGCGCAGGTCGAGCGCGTCCGGGCCGGGTTGGCGGCCCTCCACCCCGGCGTGCGCACCGAGGTCGTGCCGGTGAGGACCACCGGCGACAAGTGGCTGGGCGATCTGTCACAGGTGGAGGGCAAGGGCGCCTTCACCAAGGAGGTCGACGCCGCGCTGCTGGCGGGCGAGGCCGACCTCGCGGTGCACTGCGTCAAGGACGTGCCCGCCGACCGGCCGCTGCCGACGGGCACGGTGTTCGCCGCGTTCCTGAAGCGGGACGACATCCGGGACGCCCTCGTCCACCCGGACGGGCTCACCCTGGACGAACTCCCCGCCGGGACCCGCGTCGGCACCTCCTCGGTGCGCCGCGTCGCCCAACTGGCCGCCACCCACCCGCACCTGAGGTGCGTGCCGTTCCGGGGCAACGCCAACCGGCGGCTCGCGAAGCTGGCCGCCGGCGAGGCGGACGCCCTGCTGCTCGCGGTCTCCGGACTGGAACGCATCGGCCGCCCCGACGTGATCAGCGAGGTCCTGTCCACCGAGACGATGATGCCGCCGATCGGCGCGGGCATCCTCGCCCTGCAGTGCCGTCAGGGCGACGACGACCTCATCGACGCGGTCAGCGGCCTCGGCCACCCGGACACCCACCGGGAGGCCACGGCGGAGCGCATGTTCCTGCACGTCCTCCAGGGGCACTGCAACAGCCCGATCGCCGGCTACGCCCGCGTGGACCGGAGCGGTGAGCTGTCCCTTCGGGCCTGTGTCTTCACGCCGGACGGCAAGACGCGGCTGAACGCCCACGAGTGGGCCGGCCGGCTGGACCCGGCCACGCTCGGCACGTCGGTCGCCGTGGCGCTGCTGCGTCAAGGCGCCCGCGAGATCATCGACGGCATCGCGCACTGAGGCGCCACCGGCCGGGGAACGGGCGGGGGATCAGGCGGTGCCCTCCTCCGCCTGGTCCCGCAGGAAGGCGCTCACCTGGTGCGCCAGCCCGTCGTCCCGCACCCCGCCCGTGAGGGCCCCGGTGACCTCCTCGTGCAGCCCGAGGCCGCCGGTCCACAGCCGGCGGTCGGCCCACTCCTCGTCGACCCGCACCTGCACCTGCACGTCCACCTGGGCGAGGCTCGCCTCCGGGCCGGCCGCGTAGAGCACGGCGGTGGCCCGGCGCAGCGGGTAGACGTCGAAGCCCTCGATGAACTGCGAGTTGCGCCAGTCGAGGAAGGCGCTCTCCCCGTCGGGCCCGATCCGCACGTCGACCTGGCCGTCCTCGAGGTGGATGCCGAGGTGCCGGGGACCCCGGTTCTCCACGGTCACCCGGACGCGGAAGTACGTCAGCCCCTCGGCGGCGTCGTCGCGTCCACGCGGCGGCTCGGCCCGCTCAAGGCGGTGGACACGGACCCGCAGACCGGCGTGCTCGTCGTACTCCTGCCAGTCCCCGACCACGTTCGGCTCGTACACGGTGCCCCTCTCGACCTCTCGACGCTGCTTCCTATCTGTGTGCTCAGTGCACTGTCAAATGAGCGGAATGCGCTGTGGCCAGGCCCTTCGCCCCGATTTGTTCGGTGATCAAGCGCTGCGCAGCGACGATCCGCCGGCACCCGCCCCGGGCGATCACCCGGAGCGTGCCGCACATCACGTTCCGCAGCGCCGTCGCCGCGATCAGCGACCTGCGGCCGTTCAGGTGGCCGTCCGGGGCATTCGCGCTCAGTATCCATATATACGAGGATTTGCCAGCACCCCTGCTGAGGGAGGTGCGCACCATGCGTATCGCCGGCGGAACCACCAAGTCCCACCCCCATGACGACGCCCCCGACACCGCCGCGGCGTTCGAACGGCTCGCCACGCTGCCCGAGGGAGCCGAGCGCACGGCGCTGCGGGACGATCTGATCCGGGTCTGGCTGCCCATGGCCGAGCGGATCGCCGTCCGCTTCCGGGGCCGCGGGGAGAACCTGGAGGACCTCTACCAGGTGGCGGCCCTCGGCCTGGTCAAGGCCGTCGACCACTACGACCCGGCACGCGGCCACGCCTTCGAGGCGTACGCCGTCCCGACCGTGACCGGCGAGATCAAACGGCACTTCCGCGACCACATGTGGATCCTGCACGTGCCGCGCAGGATCCAGGACCTGCGCAACCGGGTGCGCAAGTCCGCGAAGGAACTGGCACAGACCACCCCGGGGCGCGCCCCCACGGTCGAGGAGATCGCCGCGCACGCCCAGCTGACGGCGGCCGAGGTCCGCACCGGCATGGAGGCGCTGGAGTGCTTCTCCGCCCTCTCACTGGAGGCCGAGATGCCCGGCACCGACGGGTACGCCCTGGGGGACGCGCTCGGCGGGCCGGACCCGGCCTTCGACACGGTCGTGGACCGGGTGGCCGTCCGGCCCTGTCTGGAGGCGCTGCCCGAGCGTGAGCGCACCATCCTCTACCTGCGCTTCTTCGGTGGGATGACGCAGAGCCGGATCGCGCAGCAGCTCGGCATCTCCCAGATGCACGTCTCCCGGCTGCTCAGCGGCTGCTTCGACCGGATCCGCGAGGAGATACTCGCGGAGGCCCGCTGAAGCCTGCCGTCACCCCACCGCGGCGGGGTTCCTCACCGCTCCGGCGGGGAGCCGGGGACCTGCGTGGGACCGTGACGGTCCAGGCAGTCCTCGAGAGCGGCGCGGATCTCCGGCTGCATCACTCCGGTGCGCCCCCAGATGAGTACCGTTTCCGCCACGTTGCGCAGTTTGATGTTCGTATGCTGGGAAACTTCCTTCAGTACGAGCCACCCCTGGTCGGGTGCGACGCGGCCGAGGGCGACGATCATCCCGATCGCCTGGTCGACGACGGCGTGCGAGACGACCGCCTCCTTCAGCTGCCGGACCTGTTCCTGCAGCTCGAAGACCTGGTCCGAGCCCCAGTCCGTGGGCATGGTCACCTCCGGATCCGGCGAGTGAGCGCCGCCTGTGCCGCGGGGTACGGTTCCGCGGCCTCCATCGTGGTCACAAGTGCCTCCCGGCGCCACTGGGCCGTCCGGGGCGCGTCCGCCACCGTTTCGGCGCTCCCGCCGGGGTACTCGGCAGGCGCCCGCCGCACTCCCGGCCGGACACTGGTGTGGAGCCGGTGGCTGCCGGTGGACGAGATCAGGACACGACTGCCATGAACCACGACATGACCTCCGCCTCCCCCACCGGCGGGGACAGCCTCCTGTCCACGCACTCCGTGTACGGGGCGCCCTGCTGGGTGAGCCTGACCAGCCGTGACCTGAAGGCCACCGAGGACTTCTACTCCGCCGTGCTGGGCTGGCGGTGGCGGCCCGCCAAGCTGGGCGACCCCTTCCGGATCGCCCTGGCCGACGGGGTGCCGGTCGCCGGGATCGCCGCCGTCGCCGCGATGTGGCAGATGGCGGTGGCCTGGACGCCGTACTTCGCCGTGCGCAGCGCCGACGACGCCGTGTCGCGGGCGCAGGAGCGCGGTGGCACGACCGCGGTCGGGCCGATCGCCCTCCCGCCCGGACGGGCGGCGCTGCTGGCCGACCGGGACGGTGCCACCTTCGGCATCTGGGAGGGTGAGCTGTTCTCCGACTGGGAGACCTGGCGCACCTCCCGCCCCGCCTTCATCCGGCTGCACACGCGCGACGCCTTCGACGCCGCGATCTTCTACGGCGAGATCTTCGACTGGGCGTCGGGCTCCAGCGGCTGCTGCGAGGTCCGGTACGAGGGTGACGAGGTGGTGCTGCGCAGCGACGGCGACGTCGTGGCACGCATCGAGTCGGGCGCCCTGGGAGCGGCGCCGGACCCGGCCATCCGGCCGCACTGGCAGGTGCACTTCGCGGTCGAGGACGTCGCGGACTGTGCCCGTACCGCGGAGCGGCACGGCGGCAGCGTGCTGTCGCTGGGCGGCGACGAGGCCGTGCTGCGCGACGCCGACGGCGCGCAGTTCACGGTGACCGCGCGCCGCCTCGGAAGCTGACCCCCCGCTCACCGGCGGGCGCGGGACGGGCGGGAGAGCAGCACCAGACTGCGCTGCTCGACGGTCAGGACGGTGCCCGCCTTGTGCTCCGCCTCGTCCGGCGTGCCCTCCGGGTCGGCGGTGTCGATCAGGGTCGCCCAGCGCTCGCCGTAGCCGGTGTCGGGCAGGCGGAAGCGGGTCGGTTCCCAGTGGCTGTTGAACAGCAGCAGGAAGGAGTCGTCCACCACGGGCCGGCCGCACGGGTCGGGTTCCGCGATGGCGTCGCCGTTGAGGAAGACGCCGACGGCGTGCGCGTCGGAGCGCTGCCAGTCGTCGTCGGACATCTCCCGGGCGTCCGGCAGCAGCCACACCAGGTCGGGCAGGGGCTGGTCCGCGTTGGTGGCCGTGTCGCCGCGGAAGTAGCGGCGCCGGCGCAGGACGGGGTGGGCGGCGCGCAGCGCGATGACGCGCCGGGTGAAGTCCAGCAGGGCACGCTGCTGGGCATCGAGGCGCCAGTCGACCCAGGAGATCTCGTTGTCCTGGCAGTAGGCGTTGTTGTTGCCCCGCTGGGTGCGGCCCAGTTCGTCGCCGTGGCAGAGCATCGGGATGCCCTGGGACAGGAAGAGCGTGGCGAGGAAGTTGCGCTGCTGACGGCCGCGGAGCTCCCGGACGGCCGGGTCCTTCGTCTCGCCCTCCGCGCCGCAGTTCCAGGACCGGTTGTGGCTCTCGCCGTCCCTGTTGCCCTCGCCGTTGGCCTCGTTGTGCTTGTCGTTGTAGGAGACGAGGTCGCGCAGGGTGAACCCGTCGTGCGCGGTGACGAAGTTGACGCTGGCGCGCGGGCGGCGCCGGCTGTGCTGGTACAGGTCGGAGGAGCCGGTCAGCCGGGAGGCGAACTCGCCGAGCGTGTGCTCCTCGCCGCGCCAGAAGTCCCGTACCGCGTCGCGGTACATGCCGTTCCACTCCGACCACAGCGGGGGGAAGTTGCCCACCTGGTAGCCGCCCTCGCCCACGTCCCAGGGTTCGGCGATCAGCTTGACGCGGCTGATCACCGGGTCCTGCTGGATGAGGTCGAAGAACGCCGACAGGCGGTCCACCTCGTGGAACTGCCGGGCCAGGGTGGCCGCGAGGTCGAAGCGGAAGCCGTCGACGTGCATCTCGGTGACCCAGTACCGCAGTGAGTCCATGATCAGCTGGAGTACGTAGGGGTGCCGCATCAGCAGGCTGTTGCCGGTGCCGGTGGTGTCGTAGTAGTGCTGCCAGTCGCCGTCCACCAGGCGGTAGTACGAGGCGTTGTCGATACCGCGGAAGGAGAGGGTGGGGCCCTTCTCGTTGCCCTCGGCGGTGTGGTTGTAGACCACGTCGAGGATCACTTCGAGGCCGGCCTCGTGCAGGGTCTTGACCATCGACTTGAACTCGGTGACCTGCTGCCCGCGCGTGCCGAGGGCGGCGTAGCCGTTGTGGGGCGCGAAGAAGCCGATGGTGTTGTAGCCCCAGTAGTTGGTCAGGCCCCGGTCCTGGAGCACCCCGTCGTGCACGAACTGGTGCACGGGCATGAGCTCCACGGCGCTCACGCCGAGGGACGTCAGGTGCTCCACGATCGCCGGGTGCGCCAGCCCGGCGTAGGTGCCGCGCAGTTCGTCGGGGACGTCGGGGTGGGTGCGGGTGAGTCCGCGGACGTGAGCCTCGTAGATCACGGTCTCCGCGTACGGGTGCCCGGGCGGGCGGTCGTCGCCCCAGTCGAAGAACGGGTCGGTGACCACGCCGAGCATCGTGTGCCCGGCGCTGTCGCCGGGGTCGGCCCTGCCGTGGGCGCGCTCGAAGAGGGAGGCGTGGTTGTCCACCAGCCCGTCCACGGCGCGGGTGTAGGGGTCGAGGAGCAGCTTCGCCGGGTTGCACCGGTGGCCCACGGCCGGGGCCCACGGCCCGTGGACGCGGTAGCCGTAGCGCTGCCCCGGGCCGACGCCGGGCAGGTAGCAGTGCCAGACGAAGCCGTCGACCTCGGGCAGCGGGACGGTGCTGTGGGTGCCGTCGTCGTCGACGAGGACGAGGTCGACGTGTTCGGCGACCTCGCTGAAGAGAGCGAAGTTGGTGCCCTGGCCGTCGTACGCGGCTCCCAGCGGATAGGGGTGCCCGCTCCACACGGGCGCCCCCTTCCAGTTCGGCCTGGCGCGGGTCACCGGGCCCCCTCCAGTACGCCGTTCGTGGTACCGGCGGCGTCGGCGAGCCGGGCCACCGGCATGATCTCGCGCGGCAGTTCCAGCCCCTCCCGCGTGATCGGTTCCGGTGCCGTCGCCACCAGCGGGACGCGTTCGCCGGCCCGGGCGCGCTGCGAGAACCAGATGACCTTGGCGCCGGTGTCCGTGGCGCAGCAGCCCCAGCCGTCGCTGGTGGCGGCGAGGTGCTGCAGGCAGGTGCGCAGGTCCTGGTCGGGACGGAGCGCGCGGTCGTTGCCCCCTACCGCCGTGATGAGGTGCTGGCGGTTCCACCACATCTCGATCGACGTGTTCTTGTCGCTCGCGTGCTCGTCGATGGCGCGCAGCAGCATCTCGGCGCCGGAGCAGACGGGTTCGACGAGGTTCTCCAGGTCCCAGAACCGTAGGTGGGCGGCCAGGATGCGCCTGACCTGTCCGACCCGTTCCGGGCTCACTTCCACGTCGAGGTGGTAGTAGCAGGGCACTGCGGTCTTCATCGTCGTGGCTCCTCACCGCGAGAGCTCTCGCTCCACCTCGCCCCTTGGGGGACGAGCTCTCCGAACACGAAGCGTGAGCGCTGATCGCTTCTGAGTCACTCCAGAGTGGGAGCGGTAGTCCATTCGTGCAACACGAGGAAGCGGTTGAAGATCCAACAGGACGGCGGGTCACCGTCCGTGCACCATGTGTGAAGAACTCGATCGTCCGTACCCCCGGACCGTCCGGAAGGTGACCGGCCATGCTGCTCCCTGCGAAGACAGAGGTCGCCCGGCAGCTGCGGCATTACCGCGCCTGGGAACGCTCGATGCTCGCGTCGCCGGCGGACGTGGCGATACGGGCCACGTTCGAGGACTCCGGCTACACCCTCTGCGTGCTGATGGGGAAGCGGTGCGCACGCGAGGCCGCGGATGCCGCCGAACGGTATCTGCGGACGAACCTGGTCACCCCTGCGCCGGAACAGGCGGACCGGTTCTCGTCGGGGCGGAAGACCCCCTCCGGCGCGGCTTGACCGAACGGCCGGGCACGGGCCCGGCCTCGAGCACGGCGGAGGTGAGAACGGATGAGTACGACCGTGGAGATCGGGCGTATCCCGGTCCGGGACGTCCACCCGGTGGTGGAGTACGGCAGGCGCCCGGCGAAAGCGGTGGCGGGAGAGACGTTCGAGGTCACCGCCTCCGTGTTCCGTGAGGGACACGACGCGGTGGCCGCCAACGTCGTGCTGAAGGACCCCGAGGGCCGGCCGGGCCCGTGGACGCCGATGCGGGAGCTGGCCCCGGGCAGCGACCGCTGGGGTGCCGAGGTCACCCCGGGCGCTCCGGGGCGCTGGACCTACCGGGTGGAGGCGTGGAGCGACCCCGTCACCACCTGGCAGCGCCACGCGAGGATCAAGGTCCCGGCCGGCATCGACGCCGGCCTGGTCCTGGAGGAGGGGGCCGAGCTGTACCGGCGGGCCGCCCAAGGGGTGCCGAGGGACGCCGGCCGGGCGGTGGTGCTGGCCGCCGTCGACGCCCTGCTGGACGACTCACTGCCCGTGGCCACCCGGCTGGCGGCGGCGTTGACGCCCGAGGTGGACGCGGTGCTGGCCCGGCACCCGCTGCGGGAGCTGGTCACCACCTCCGACCCGCTGCCCCTGCTCGTCGAACGCGAACGCGCCCTCTACGGCGCCTGGTACGAGTTCTTCCCCCGCTCCGAGGGCACCCCCGAACAGCCCCACGGCACCTTCCGCACCGCCGCCCGCCGGCTGCCCGCCATCGCCGCG
>NZ_JAGMUE010000640.1:0-546 GCF_019049165.1 Streptomyces sp. AC627_RSS907 | reverse complement strand
TGTGGCTGCCCTGGCTGGTGGTGGGCTTGCCGGTGGGCGCGTGGGTGGACAGGACACGCAAGCGTCCGCTGATGCTCGCGTGCGACCTGGTGTCCGCCGCGGCCCTGGTGAGCATCCCCGTGGCGGCGTGGCTCGGCGCGCTCACGTACGGACACCTGGTCGGCGTCGCGCTGGTGTGCGGCACGGCGGCGGTGTGCTTCGACCCGGCCTACCACGCGTACATATGCACCGTCCTCGACGGGCGGGACCTGCTCGAAGGCAACGCCAAGCTCCAGGGCAGCGAGGCCGCGACCCGGGTGGTCGGTCCTGGCGCGGCGGGGTTGCTCGCGCAGGCGTGCGGTGCGGTGGCCGCGCTCGTGGCCGACGCGGTGACGTTCCTGGTCTCCGCGTTCTGCCTGCGACGGATCGCGGTGGTCGAGCCGGACCGCGCCCCCGAAGCCGAACGGGTACCCCTGCGGCAGCAGATCGGCGAGGGGCTCCGCTTCGTGGGCCGGGACCGGTACCTGCGGTCGATGGTCGCGTGGGGTGCCGTGATCAACATGGCGC
>NZ_JAGMUE010000639.1:0-833 GCF_019049165.1 Streptomyces sp. AC627_RSS907 | reverse complement strand
GTGCAGGCGCGCGTACGACACGGCCTCGGTGTTCATGCGCTGGCCATCGGTCATGATCTGGATGAGCATCTGCACGCCCTGCTCGGTCTCCCGCGGGCTCGCGGCGCGTTTGATCATCACGCCGGCGAGCCGCGCCCGCAGCAGCCACACCTGTGTCTGCGCGCCGAGCCGCTCGGCGTAGCCGATCGCCTCCTGGTAGTCGTCGGTCGCCGCCGCGTACTCGCCGCGCTCCTCGCGCGCCGCGCCACGGCCGGACAGCGCCTCGGCCGCGCCCCACGAGTCGCCGAGCCGCGCGAAGATCTCCAGGCTCTCGCCGATGTCCCGGTCCAGGCCCGTGGGGTCGAAGTGCTGGGCGGCGAGCACCTTGGCCCTCAGTTGCAGCATGAACGCCAACTCCCACGGGTCGCCGATCTCCCGGCCGACCCGCACGGAGGCGTCGACGATCTCGCGCAGGCTCGTGGAGTCGCCGACGACCAGCGGCGCGATGAACCACAGCAGGCCCGGCAGCCGGCAGGTCTGCGGCAGACCCGGCCGGTACGCCGCGACCACGCCTCGCAACTCTCCCCGCGAAGCGGGGTCTTCGAGCCCGCGCAGATCACCCTCCAGGAGGGCGAGCCCGATGAGACGCACGCTGCGCCGCGCCTCCCACAGTTGGTCGGGCGGCATGGGCGGCGGCGCGTCGGTGGCCCGCGCCAGCAGCGGCGGCGCCGGCGTGACGGGCGCCTGGAACGGGTTGGGCCCCAGCTCCGCCACGGCCGCCGCCCAGGTGCGCAGATCGGCGCGGTGATCCCGCAGGTGCCAGAACCAGTTCAGGGACAGCACCAGGCACAGCC
>NZ_JAGMUE010000638.1:0-567 GCF_019049165.1 Streptomyces sp. AC627_RSS907 | reverse complement strand
GTCTAGGAGGGCGGCCAGGACCGCGGCCACGTCCTGCCGGGTGACCTCCGCCCGGCCCGTGGACTCGGCGAGGGTGACCAGGTCGGTGCCGGGGTCGTCGGTGAGGCGGCCGGGGCGCAGGATGGTCCAGTCGAGCGCGGAGCGGGCGCGTACGTCGGCGTCGGCCGCGCCCTTGGCGCGTAGGTACGCCGCGAAGACCGGGTCGGTGTCCGCGCTCGGCTCCCGGTCGGCGCCCATCGCGGAGACCACGATGAAGCGGCGTACGCCGGCGCGCTCGGCCGCGTCCGCGAAAAGGACCGCTGCCGCGTGGTCCACCGTCTGCTTGCGGCCCACGCCGCTGCCAGGGCCGGCTCCCGCCGCGAAGACCGCCGCGTCCGCGCCCTCCAGATGCTGGGCCACCTCGGCGAGCGAGGCGTGTTCCAGATCGCACACGACGGGCTCCGCGCCCGCCGCCAGCAGGTCGCCCGCCTGCTCCGGCCTGCGGATGATCCCCGCGACCTCGTCCCCGCGCCCGGCGAGCAACCGCACAAGCCGGAGCGCGATCTGACCATGTCCACCAGCGATGAC
>NZ_JAGMUE010000637.1:0-759 GCF_019049165.1 Streptomyces sp. AC627_RSS907 | reverse complement strand
GTTCTCGGCGTCGCCAGGGCGCCGACCACGGTGATGCCCATGATCATGCCGCGCCACCAGCCGAGCATCCGGCGCCCGGTGACCACGCCACCGAAGTTGAGCAGCACCAGGACCAGCGGCAGTTCGAAGGCGAGACCGAAGACGACGACCATGCGGGTCAGCAGGTCGATGAAGTCGTCCAGGGGCAACAGGTTGTCGGCGCCCTCCGGGGTGAAGTCGAGCAGCACCTCGGCGGTCGTCGGGAGGATCGCGTACGCGAAGAAGCCGCCGCCCACGAAGAGCGGCACCCCGGCGGCCACGAAGGCCATCGAGTACTTCTTCTCCTGCTTGTGCAGACCGGGCGCGAGGAACGCCCAGAGCTGGTACAGCCAGATCGGCGTGGCGAGCACCAGGCCGGTCATGAAGGAGACCTTGAGCATGATCGTGAACGGCGACAAAAGGCCGTTCACGGTGAAGTAAGCGCACTTCTGGTCGCCGTCCTTGGCGGCCTCCAGATCGGAGACGGAAAGACCGCCACAACCGACCGAGTCCAAGACCGGCTTCATCAGGAAGTCGACGATGTCCTTGTAGTAGAACAACGCGACGGCCGTCACCAGACAGATCGCCAGGACCGCCTTGAGGAGCCTGTTGCGCAACTCACGCAGGTGCTCCGCGAGGGGCATCCGCCCCTCGGGGTCCTTCTCCTTCTTGCGGGCAGGCTTGAGCAACCCACGTCCTCATCTCGTGCGGCAGACGACGGCCGTCGGCCATCGCCTCAGT
>NZ_JAGMUE010000636.1:0-591 GCF_019049165.1 Streptomyces sp. AC627_RSS907 | reverse complement strand
CCTCCACGGCCTCCTCGCGCCACCGCCCCTTGCGGTGCTGGTCGATGAAGGTCCGGGTGAGGATGGTGCGCGCGTACGCGTCCACGTTGCCGTCCCGGCGCACCCGGCCCCAGGCCGCGTACAGCTTCATCAGCGTGGTCTGGGTCAGGTCCTGGGCGAGGTGCCAGTCCCCGCAGAGCAGGTAGGCGTTGCGCCGCAGGTGCGCCTGGCGCGCCTCGGCGTACTCCCGGAACTCGCGCTCCCGGACTGCTTCCCTCACCCGCCGCCTCCCGCCACCCGCATCGCGCCGTCCCCTCTTCCATACGGGGCGGGGCGGGCGGAGGTTGCACGCCGGCCCGAAAAAGATTTCCGCGCCCCGCCGTGCAACCCGCCGCCGCACGCCCCCGTACTCCTCTCACGCGAGGCCGTGATCCGCCCGGGGGATCGGCGGCCCCGCGCACGGCCGGACGCCTCCGGCCCCGCATCTACGAGGAGTCACCATGACCAAGCGCCTACTCAAGGGCCGCACCCGCCGCCTGATCCTCTCCATCGCCGCCAGCGGTGCCGTGGCCGCGGGGGGCTGGGCCACCGTCGCGAGCGCCGACTCCGGTC
>NZ_JAGMUE010000635.1:0-723 GCF_019049165.1 Streptomyces sp. AC627_RSS907 | reverse complement strand
CTCCCGACCACGCCGGCGCCAAGCCGTCGCGCCCGCCGGCGCGCCGGCGCCGGCCACGAACACGACCACGACCACGACCACCGCGCCACCGCCTCGGGGCGCCGCGCGTCTCCGCCACCCCGACCCACCCCCGCGTCACGCGTCCGTGACCGTCTCCTAGCCCACTGTGACGTGCGCCACCCGGATCTGGCGAGAATGGGTCCTGGTGTTCTTGGTTACTGGCGAGTTAAGCTCCCCGGCACGAGCAGTACCCCTGCTCTGGCGGCCTGGTGACGCAGCCGCCGAAGAGTGAAGTCGGTTCGGCGCTTTGGGTGTTCGGCGCGGCCCCGGGACAGGGCCTTCGCCGCGCACCCCCCGGGTGAGTCCCTACGGGCAGAGTTGCCCACCAGGGGCCGCCCAACTCCTCAGTCGTCACTTCTCCCCGCGGGACAAGGCGGGGAACACCCCCCTGGAGTCTGTGATGGACCATTTGTCCACTCCTGATCCCATGCCGTTGCGCACCGTCGCCGTCGTCGGCCTGGGCACCATGGGCACCGGCATCGCCGAGGTGTTGGCCCGCGCGGGCCACGAGGTCATCGGCATCGACGTCGCGGACGCCGCGGCGCGGCAGGCCGTGGCCGCGCTCGCGGCGTCCACCGAGCGGGCCGTGCGGCGCGGGCGGATCACCGAACAAGAGCGGCGGGAGGTGCTCGCCCGGTTCCGGGTCTTCGCCGACCTGTCCGC
>NZ_JAGMUE010000634.1:0-598 GCF_019049165.1 Streptomyces sp. AC627_RSS907 | reverse complement strand
GGGCGGGGCCGCGCGCTGCGGGCCCGGTGGCGGCTGGCCGGCGCGCGGGGGCGGCCGGCGTCGTGCCGGTCAGCGCGGCGCCGGTCAGCGCCGCGCGCTCGGCGGCCGAGAGCACGTCGAGTCGGTGCAGCGGGACGTCGGGCTCGTGGGCCGCGGCGGTCAGCAGGCGCACCAGGCGGTCGGCGAGCGCCTTCGCCGTGGGCCGGTCGAAGAGGTCGGTGGCGTATTCGAGGATGCCGTCGATGCCGTCGGCGCCGGCCCGTTCGGCGAGCGTGAACGTCAGGTCGAACTTGGCGGCCTCGCCGAGCGCGGGCACGGCCGTGGTCCGCACGCCGGGCAGCCCGATCTCGGCGGCGGACCGGTTCTCGTAGGCGAGCATGGTCTGGAACAGCGGGTGCCGGGCCAGCGAGCGGTGCGGGCTCACCACGTCCACCAGGTGCTCGAAGGGCACGTCGGCGTGGGCGTAGGCGGCCAGGTCCACGGCCCGGACGCGGTCGACGAGCGTGCGGAAGGTGGGGTCGCCCGAGGTGTCGGTGCGCAGCACCAGGTTGTTGACGAAGAAGCCGACCAGGTCGTCCAGGGCGGCGTCGGCGCGGCC
>NZ_JAGMUE010000633.1:0-604 GCF_019049165.1 Streptomyces sp. AC627_RSS907 | reverse complement strand
CGGAGGTGGCGATCAGCGCCGTCATGCTGGCCGAACTGTCCGCAGGGCCGCGCGATGTGCGACGCGACGGGGAGCAGGACGCCTACAACGAGCACATGGAGCGCGCCCGCCGCCTCGGCATTCTGCAACGCACTGAGAACGAGTTCAACCCGCTTCCGTTCGATGCGGAAACCGCTCGTTTGTACGGCATTGTGTGCGCGGCCGTCGTCAGCGTTGGTCGAAAGCCGAGGCGACGACTGGCGGACCTCATGGTCGCTGCCACGGCCATGGCCCATGACCTGCCGTTGTTCACCACCAACCCGGACGACTACCGGGGGCTGGGCGGCCTCCTCGACATCGTCCCCGTCACCCGGCCCGTGGTTCCACGCGACCGGTAGACCGCGTGCCCTTCGTGCGTACGCCTGGGAACGGCGCGCGGCGCCTTGGCTCAACCCGCCACCTGATCATCGACGCCCGAGCGCTGCGCCGCGCGGCGTACGGGGCGGCTGCCTGCCAGGTCACAGCCCCAGCGACGCCTCCCGAGCGCGGGCCACCGCGTCCGCGTCGCCCTCCGTGGTCACGCGGGCCACCTGCTGGCGGCCGTAGAGGAAGAGCAGCGCCTCGC
>NZ_JAGMUE010000632.1:0-669 GCF_019049165.1 Streptomyces sp. AC627_RSS907 | reverse complement strand
ATTCGGGGTTCTCAAGGGAGCAGGCGACCGCGTCGGCTTCGACGGGCGTCTGCTGGGCGGGTACGGGGACGCTGGCCGTCGCCTCGGCGCCGCGCGCGGAGTGCGCGATCCGGGTGGCCGGGCGCGAGCGCAGGTAGTACGTGGTCTTGATGCCGCGCTTCCAGGCGTACGCGTACATCGAGCTGAGCTTGCCGATGGTGGGCTGGGCCATGAAGAGGTTGAGCGACTGGCTCTGGTCCAGGTACGGGGTGCGGTCGGCGGCCATGTCGATCAGGGCGCGCTGCGGGACCTCCCAGGCGGTGCGGTACAGGTCGCGCACCTCCTGCGGGACCCAGCCGAAGTCCTGGATCGACCCGTTGGCCTCGCGCAGCGCGTCGCGGGACTGCGCGTCCCACACGCCGAGCCTCTTCAGGTCCTCCACCAGGTAGGCGTTGACCTGGAGGAACTCGCCGCTGAGCGTCTCGCGCTTGAACAGGTTGGAGACCTGCGGCTCGATGCACTCGTACACGCCCGCGATGGAGGCGATCGTCGCGGTCGGCGCGATGGCCAGCAGCAGCGAGTTGCGCATGCCGGTCCTGGCGATCCGCGCGCGCAGCGCCTCCCAACGCTCCGGCCAGTGCGCGGTGGCGGTCGGGTAGTGGTCCGGGTGCAGCACGCCGCGCGCTGTGC
>NZ_JAGMUE010000631.1:0-694 GCF_019049165.1 Streptomyces sp. AC627_RSS907 | reverse complement strand
AGGTCGCTCGACGACCGGTCCCAGCACCGGCGGGAATATCGCCTCTTCGAAGCAACCGGGGTGGAGGTCAACGGCGTCGCGAAGGCGCCCGCGTTCGGCTCGCAGATCTCGGAGGAGGGGGGCAACCTGCGGGTGATGATGGTCTGGGGCAGGCCGCCCGCCAAGGTCGTCATGAGCTGGGCAGAGCGCGACACCAGCGATGCGAGCCTCCTCGTTGTCTACTTCGGCACGCTGAACCGTGAGTCACGCGTGGAACTGGCCGCCGGTTCTGGTCGGCTGCAGCCGTTGCTGGTCGTGGACGATGCTGCCGTGGCCTATCTGGCTGCCCGCGGTAACCGTCAGGTCAGCATCACCACTCAGACACTGCTCCCCTTCTCCGGCGTCAACCCGTACATCAGGGAGAAGCGGGGCCGGATCGGTGGCGAGATGTTCTACGGCCGCGACGCCGAACGCAAGAGCGTTCTCGACCCGCGCGGCACCCAGGTCATCTACGGCGGCCGGGGGCTCGGGAAGTCGGCCCTGCTCGCCGAGGCCGGCGAACAGTTCTCGCGACAACGCCGCGGCTACCACCAGGCGGTGTACGTCAACCTCGACCAGGAGAACATCGGCAAAGGCAGCTCGTTCGGGCCGGAGACGCTGTGGAGTGTTCTGGAGCGGGAACTGGCCATGGCACAGGTACTTGACGACCGACCGC
>NZ_JAGMUE010000066.1:107318-133481 GCF_019049165.1 Streptomyces sp. AC627_RSS907 | reverse complement strand
GGAGGTGCCCGGGCTGGGGGTGCGCGGGCCGGGGGTGCGTGGGCTGGGGGTGCGCGGGCCGGAGGTGCCCGCGCCAGGGGTGCCCGGACCGGGGATGTACGGGCCGGAGGTGCCCGCGCCAGGGGCCTGTGGCCCGGCGGCGTCCACCTCGGCGGTGGCCGGTGTGGGGGCGTCCAGCCCAGCGGTGCCCCGCCCGGCGGCATCCAGCCCACCGGCGCGCGGCCCGGCGGCCTCCGGCCCGGCGGCGTGCGCCCCGACGGCGTCCAGCCCGCCGGCATCCGGCCCGGGAGCGCCCGTTCCCGCGGCGTCCAGCCCAGCGGTGCCCCGCCCGGCGGCATCCAGCCCACCGGCGCGCGGCCCGGCGGCCTCCGGTCCACGGGCGCGCGGCCCGGCGGCCTCCGGCCCGGTGATGTCCCGCCCAGGGGCATATGACCCGACGGCGTCCGGCCCCGCGGCGTCCGGCCCCGCGGCGTCCGGACCACGGGGCGGCTCGGTCAGGGCGTGGCCGAGGACGTTCAGCTGTTGCCGCAGCAGTGCCACGTCGGCCGCCGCCGACCGGTACTCCGCCTCGGCGTCCGTGTCCGACCCGGGCGGCAGCGGCTCACCCGTGATCGCCAGCATCAGCGCGTCGTCCCCACCGGGGTGCTCGGCGGCCATCTCACACCACCTCGTCCTCGTGCAGGCGGGCCCGCAGCGCCCGTACCGCCGTGTGCAGCCTGCTCTTGACCGTGCCCTCCGGGATGCCCAGCTCCTCGGCGATGCCGCGCACCGACAGGTCGGCGTAGAAGCGCAGGACGAGGACCTGGCGCTGGGCGTCGGGCAGCTCGTCCAGGCCCCGGGCGACGGCGAGGGAGAGCAGGCTGGTCTCCTCGCCGGAAGGGTGGTCGGACTGGCGCAGGGCGGCCAGGCGCTCGCCGATCCGGTCCTGGCGGCGCCTGGCCCGGTGCCAGTCCATGGCCAGGTTGGAGGCGACGACCGCCGCCCACGCGGACACGTCGCGCGGTGCCTCGCGCCCGCTCGCCGTCCGCTCCAGCAGCCGCAGGCGGACCTGCTGCACCCCGTCCGGCAGGTCCGCCTGCGGCACCCCGCCCAGCGCGAGCACCGCCCGCACCCGACGCTCCTGGGCCGCGTCCAGAGGGTCGTCGCATGCTGCGTCCCCCTGGCCGCGGCGGCCCCTTCCGCGCAGCACGGCCACCCCTCCCCTCGCCGCGTTTCCCCTAGGACGCCGACGGGGCCCGAAACGTTCGCCCGGGCGGCCGTGCCGTGGCGCGAGGCATACGTCACATCGTCGTGTGGGGTGGGGAGGGATGGGCAGGGGCGGGACAGCACAGCTTGCGGCGCGGGGCCGTACCGGGCTGAATTTCTGCAGATCAGGACGGGTTTTCACCGAAGGACGGCGCCCGTCGGCCGAGCCGCCGCGTCCCAGGGTGCGGGCACCTCGCGCAAAGAATTGGACAGGTGGGCCGGGCCGGGCCGCATGATGGAAAGGTCTCGGCCGAGCAACGCGCGCGTGAAGACACGCGCACAAACGGAGAAGGAGTCACCGTGAGGGTCGGAATCGTCGGAGCCACCGGTCAGGTCGGCACGGTCATGCGCAGGATCCTCACGGAGCGGAACTTTCCGGTCACCGAGCTGCGCCTGTTCGCCTCGGCCCGCAGCGCCGGCAAGGAGCTGGACGGTGTGACGGTGGAGGACGCGGCCACCGCCGACTACTCCGGCCTGGACATCGTGCTGTTCTCCGCGGGCGGCGCCACCTCCAGGGCACTGGCCGAGAAGGTCGCCTCCCAGGGCCCGGTCGTGATCGACAACTCCTCCGCCTGGCGCCGTGACCCCGAGGTCCCGCTGGTGGTCTCCGAGGTCAACCCGCACGCGATCGCCGACCGCCCCAAGGGCATCATCGCCAACCCGAACTGCACCACGATGGCCGCGATGCCGGTGCTGAAGCCGCTGCACGCCGAGGCGGGCCTCGAAGCCCTGGTCGTCGCCACCTACCAGGCGGTGTCCGGCTCCGGCCTCGCCGGTGTGGACGAGCTGTTCGAGCAGGTGAAGAAGGTCGGCGAGGACGCCCCGAAGCTCACCCACGACGGTTCGGCGGCGGAGTTCCCGACGCCGGAGAAGTACGTGGCGCCGATCGCGTACAACGTGCTGCCGCTGGCCGGCTCGATCGTCGACGACGGCCTGAACGAGACCGACGAGGAGCAGAAGCTCCGCCACGAGTCCCGCAAGATCCTGGAGATCCCGGAGCTGAAGGTCTCCGGCACCTGCGTGCGCGTGCCCGTCTTCACCGGTCACTCCCTCCAGGTCAACGCCCGTTTCGCCCGCCCGATCAGCGTGGAGCGCGCCAAGGAGCTGCTGGGCGGCGCCCCCGGTGTCGCCGTCACGGACGTGCCGACCCCGCTCCAGGCCGCCGGCCAGGACCCGTCGTACGTCGGCCGCATCCGCAAGGACGAGACCGTGGAGAACGGCCTCGCCCTGTTCGTCTCCAGCGACAACCTCCGCAAGGGCGCCGCGCTCAACGCGGTGCAGATCGCGGAGCTGGTGGCGGCGGAGCTGAAGGGCTAGCCCCCGGTGCGCTGCCGGACCACCTACCCCCTGGTGACCTCGTAGAGGAAGCAGCCGTACTCGACGGCCCGAACGTGGACGAACGCCCCGGCCGGGTCGTCGAACGCTTCCCGGACGGCGGGTTCGAACGCGTCGGGCTCCTCGACCAGCCGTCCGCCCAGGATGCGCCCGTCGGCGCTGTAGCGGCGGACCGTGCGGTGCGAGTGGGTGAAGGGGAGCCCGTCCCCGTCCGGCCCGGCGCACTCCTCGGCGTGGACGAAGACCGGACCCTGCTCGTCGTACGGGCCCGGGTCGGCACCGGTCCCGGCCGCCCAGCGGCGCAGCGGGGCGTAGGAGACCAGGGCGATCCGCTCGCCGGGGCGGCTGTGGCGCAGGCAGCAGCGCAGGGGCGTGCCGCCCTCGTCGTCGGTCACGGGGGTGGGGACGCGGCCCGCGTCGTCCAGGGCGCGCAGTTCCTTGAGGGTGATCGGGGGGATGGGCCGTACGGTGTGGTCGCTCATGGGCCCAGGCTCGCGCGCGCCCGGCACGGACACCGGCGGGAAACGGACATCGCGTTCCGTGCGGATCACGTGGAAGGATGGCGCAACCCACACATAACGAGGAGATGACCGCGTGCCTGGCACAAACCTGACTCGCGAAGAGGCGCAGCAGCGGGCGAAGCTGCTGACCGTTGACTCGTACGAGATCGATCTCGACCTCACCGGCGCGCAGGAGGGCGGCACCTACCGGTCCGTGACCACGGTGCGCTTCGACGTGGCGGAGAGCGGCGCCGAGTCCTTCATCGACCTGGTCGCGCCGACGGTCCACGAGGTGACGCTCAACGGCGACGCCCTCGATCCCGCCGAGGTGTTCCAGGACTCCCGCATCGCCCTGCCGGGCCTGCTGTCGGGGCGCAACGTCCTGCGCGTGGTCGCCGACTGCGCGTACACCAACACCGGCGAGGGCCTGCACCGGTTCGTCGACCCGGTCGACGACCAGGCCTACCTCTACACCCAGTTCGAGGTGCCGGACGCGCGCCGGGTCTTCGCGAGCTTCGAGCAGCCGGACCTGAAGGCGACCTTCCAGTTCACCGTGAAGGCGCCCGAGGGCTGGACGGTCATCTCCAACTCGCCCACCCCGGAGCCGAAGGACAACGTCTGGGCGTTCGAGCCGACCCCGCGCATCTCGTCGTACATCACGGCGCTGATCGTCGGCCCGTACCACTCGGTGCACAGCGTGTACGAGAAGGACGGCCAGTCCGTCCCGCTCGGCATCTACTGCCGCCCCTCGCTCGCCGAGTACCTGGACTCCGACGCCATCTTCGAGGTGACCAGGCAGGGCTTCGACTGGTTCCAGGAGAAGTTCGACTACGCGTACCCCTTCAAGAAGTACGACCAGCTCTTCGTGCCCGAGTTCAACGCGGGCGCGATGGAGAACGCGGGCGCGGTGACCATCCGCGACCAGTACGTCTTCCGCTCGAAGGTGACGGACGCCGCGTACGAGGTGCGGGCGGCGACGATCCTGCACGAGCTGGCGCACATGTGGTTCGGCGACCTGGTCACCATGGAGTGGTGGAACGACCTGTGGCTGAACGAGTCGTTCGCCACCTACGCCGAGGCCGCCTGCCAGGCCGACGCGCCCGGCTCGAAGTGGCCGCACTCGTGGACGACGTTCGCGAACTCCATGAAGACCTGGGCGTACCGGCAGGACCAGCTGCCGTCCACGCACCCGATCATGGCCGACATCCGCGACCTGGACGACGTGCTCGTCAACTTCGACGGCATCACGTACGCCAAGGGCGCCTCGGTGCTGAAGCAGCTCGTCGCGTACGTCGGTGAGGACGCGTTCTTCCGGGGCGTGCAGGCCTACTTCAAGCGGCACGCGTTCGGCAACACGCGCCTGTCCGACCTGCTGGGCGCGCTGGAGGAGACCTCCGGCCGCGACCTGAAGACCTGGTCGAAGGCGTGGCTGGAGACGGCCGGCATCAACGTCCTGCGCCCGGAGATCGAGACGGACGCCAGCGGTGTCATCACGTCCTTCGCGATCCGCCAGGAGGCCCCGGCGCTCCCGGCCGGTGCCAAGGGCGAGCCCACGCTGCGTCCCCACCGCATCGCCATCGGCGCCTACGACCTGGACGCCGACGGCAAGCTGGTGCGCGGCGACCGCGTCGAGCTGGACGTGGACGGCGAGCTGACGGCCGTACCGCAGCTGGTCGGCAAGCCCCGCCCGGCGGTGCTGCTGCTCAACGACGACGACCTGTCGTACGCCAAGGTCCGCCTGGACGAGCAGTCCCTCGCGGTCGTCACCGAGCACCTCGGCGACTTCACCGAGTCGCTGCCGCGCGCCCTGTGCTGGGCGTCGGCCTGGGACATGACCCGCGACGCGGAGCTGGCGACGCGCGACTACCTCTCCCTGGTGCTCTCCGGCATCGGCAAGGAGTCCGACATCGGCGTCGTGCAGTCGCTGCACCGCCAGGTGAAGCTGGCCATCGACCAGTACGCCGCCCCGGCCGCCCGCGACGCGCTGCTCACCCGCTGGACCGAGGCCACGCTGGCCCACCTGCGGGCGGCCGAGCCGGGCAGCGACCACCAGCTGGCCTGGGCGCGGGCGTTCGCGGCGACGGCCAGGACACCGGAGCAGCTGGACCTGCTCGACGCGCTGCTGGACGGCACGACGTCGATCGATGGCCTGGCCGTCGACACGGAGCTGCGCTGGGCGTTCGTGGAGCGGCTGGCGGCCGTGGGCCGGTTCGGCGGTACGGAGATCGACGGCGAGTACGAGCGGGACAAGACCGCCGCCGGTGAGCGTCACGCCGCCACCGCGCGTGCCGCCCGCCCGACCGAGCAGGCCAAGGAGGAGGCCTGGGCGTCGGTCGTCGAGTCGGACAAGCTCCCGAACGCGGTCCAGGAGGCGGTCATCGCCGGCTTCGTCCAGACCGACCAGCGCGAGCTGCTGGAGCCGTACACCGATCGGTACTTCGAGTCCCTCAAGGGTGTCTGGGAGTCCCGCTCGCACGAGATGGCCCAGCAGATCGCGGTCGGCCTGTACCCGTCGGTCCAGGTCTCTCAGGAGACCCTGGACCGCACGGACGCCTGGCTGTCCACCGCCGACCCGAACGCGGCCCTGCGCCGCCTGGTCTCCGAGTCCCGCGCGGGCGTCGAGCGCGCGCTCCGGGCACAGGCGGCGGACGCGGCGGCGGCCACCGGCGAGTAGGCGGTACGCGACCGAGGGCGCCTGGTGCTACGCCGGGCGCCCTCGGTGTTCCTTCAGGGCGCCGATGAAGGCGGTGAAGGCGGGGGCGGGGACGGAGAGGGGGCCGTGGGAGGGGTTCTTGGAGTCGCGGACGGCTACCCGCAGGTGGCGGCGAGCCACTTCGACGCAGGCATTGCCTTCACCTCCGCCGGAGTAGGACGACTTCTTCCAGACATCTGCCATCGCGGGCCTCACAGTTCCTTCGCCAGGCGGTGGATGAACTCACGGGAACGCCCGGGCTCGAGCGCCACCGACTCCAGCCTATGGAAAAGTGTTCGAAAGCGGAGGAGCTGAGCCTCGGCGTCGATGAACGCCGTTCCGTGCGGTCCGTCGCGTACCACGGTGTCCAGCGCGGGGACGGCGCCGCCGGCGTACACCATGGCGCTCCCGGCTCCGCCGAAGCCGTCCACCTCGAAGGGGATGACGCGCACGCTGATGTGGTCTGCCTCGGAGAGCTCCAGAATTCGCCGCAGTTGAGCCTTCGCCTGGGCGCGGCCGCCAACTCTGATCCGCAGGGCAGCTTCATGGACGACGGCTTCATACGGGACCGGATCCGGTCTCTCGATGATGATCTGGCGCCGCATGCGATGCTCCACCCAGCGGTTCACGTCCTCCTCCGCGAATTCGGAGTTCACGTACGAGAAAAGGGCGCAGGCGTAGTCCTCGGTCTGCAGAAGTCCCGGGACGTGCAAAAAGTCCACGTCCCACCGGAAGCGAGCATGGTGCTCCAACTCCGAAAGGTCGAGGAAAGAGTTGGCCAGCGACCCCCGGTACTCCTCCCACCAGCCACGGGTCCGGTCAGTGGTCATGGCCACCAGCGCTGATACCAACTCCTCGTCGCCGCAGGCGTAGTGGGCGGCGAGCCGCCGTAGGCGCTCTTCACTCACTCCTGCGATGCCCGACTCGATCTGACTCATCTGGACGGAGTTCACCCCGAGCAGACTCGCCGCCTCGGTCGCCTTGAGTCCGGCGGCTACTCGCAGTTTCCGCAGTTCAGCACCCAGGCGCTCCTGACGTGCCGTGGGCTGAACTCTGGGCGGCATGGCCCCTCCTCTCAACGGACGCGGTGGAGCGACTCGTTCAGGGCCAGATTACGCGACAGGCTTGCAGCGTAATAAATCTATGCCATACCGTCAGTGACGCGCTGGACACGCTGTGAAGTGACAGGTGCTGGAAGCGCACTGCTCCGTGCTGCATGACGGGGCAGCAAAGACACCGCACCCCGTGACCGCAGCGCACCCTCCACCCTTCACCCAATCAGGAGTTCGCATGCCCGAAACCGAACCCTGGGAGTACTCCCTGTACATCCCGCACGACTTGAGAGCCGTCACCGTCTGCCGCCGCACCCTGCGCCTGATCCTCACCGTGCACGGTCTGATCCGCCTCACCGACCTGGCGGAGCTGCTGGCAACGGAGCTGGTCTCCAACGCCGTACGCCACACCAAGGGGCCCGCCGCCCTGCGCGTGTGCTGGTCGGGAGCAGGGGTCCTGCGGCTCGGGGTCTGGGACGCGGACCCGTCGCCGCCCGAGCCGCCGCAGCCCTTCGCCCCGGCACTGGAACGGGAGGACGGCCGGGGCCTGGCACTCGTGCGCGCCTGCGCCGACGTCTGGGGCTGGCAGCCACTGACGAGGGACGGCAACAGGGGCAAGTACGTGTGGTGCGAGTGCGCCCTGGAGGCGTCTGAATGTATCCCCGGCTGAGCTGGGAGGGATTTGGAGGATATCCCTGGGTCCAATGACTTACCCGAAGCCGAAAGGTGGAGGGGACCGTAGCATGCGAACTCTGCGGACGGACCGAAAAGATCCAGGTCCACCAGATCCGCAAGCTCGCAGACCTCGACCGGCTCGGGCAGGAACAACCCAACTGGGCAGCCCTCATGGCCAGGAAACGACGCAAGACACTCGTGGTCTGCTCAACCTGCCACGACGGCATCCACGTTGGACGCGAAACCGCAGCTCACGGCAGTCACTGGAGAGCCCGTTGCGATTAACGTCGCACGACGGGTTCGGGAGGAGGCCGCTGGGAAAAGGGGCAGCTCCGCTGCCACCTCGCCTGGCGGCCCACCTCGCGCTGGGCGCCCGCTCAGGGTGCTGCTGAACGCGCCCTTGGGGCCGTCGCGCTTCCCGCCCCGAGCCTGGCAGGTTCGCCAGCACTTCACGTCGGCCAGTTCACCAGCGCCTGCGTCTCCGCCGAGTCACCCAGCCGGCGACAGCCGCAGTGAACGGGGAGCAGCTTCAGGCGGCCGTCCTCGATGAGCCACGACACGGGGCCATCCCCGCGGGTGCGGGGAGCAGCCCCTGCGGGTCGACGACCAGTTCTACGGCCGGGGGCCATCTCCGCGGGTGCGGGGAGCAGTCTACTCACGTGACCGTCTGCGACGTACCGAAGGGACCATCCCCGCGGGTGCGGGGAGCAGGCATGGCCCGTCATCAGACTTTTAATCCATTGGGGACCATCCCCGCGGGTGCGGGGAGCAGCTCTGTCGCCATCAGATCGTCTCCGCGGTGTAGGGACCATCCCCGCGGGTGCGGGGAGCAGTCCACCTTCGGCGGACTCGTGCGCTTCCTCGCGGGACCATCCCCGCGGGTGCGGGGAGCAGTCCCCGTCGTGCGGGTGCCGGCGGATCGCGACGGGACCATCCCCGCGGGTGCGGGGAGCAGTGACCCCGGCGGGGGAGCCGGCGGCGGCCAGGGGGACCATCCCCGCGGGTGCGGGGAGCAGGCATCATGACTGGTCAGCTCCTCTCAGGCGACGGGACCATCCCCGCGGGTGCGGGGAGCAGCGGGCCTCGGACGCGTCGTACATGGTGCGCAGGGGACCATCCCCGCGGGTGCGGGGAGCAGGTCGATGATCTTCACGCGTAGTGTGCGGTCCGGGGACCATCCCCGCGGGTGCGGGGAGCAGCCGAAGATCTCCCGGGCGTAGCCCTCTCCGATGGGACCATCCCCGCGGGTGCGGGGAGCAGTCGGCACGGGCTTCGGCCTTGTCCGCCTGCCGGGGACCATCCCCGCGGGTGCGGGGAGCAGAAACTGGGCCTGGCCAAGGACGGCCAGGAGGCGGGACCATCCCCGCGGGTGCGGGGAGCAGGTGAGCGCCTGGTCCTGCGCGTCACTGCGGGAGGGACCATCCCCGCGGGTGCGGGGAGCAGCCGAGAGGGGGAACCATGAACCTGGACAAGCTGGGACCATCCCCGCGGGTGCGGGGAGCAGCGTGGCTTTCGGTCGGGTCCGCGGCCGTGCGGGGGACCATCCCCGCGGGTGCGGGGAGCAGCTGGCCCACGCATCCACCGGGTGCCTGGCGTTGGGACCATCCCCGCGGGTGCGGGGAGCAGAGCCAGCCGCGCTGCTCGGCGACGAACCCCGTGGGGACCATCCCCGCGGGTGCGGGGAGCAGCACCGCAAGGTCGCGCTCCTCTCCGACCGGGCGGGACCATCCCCGCGGGTGCGGGGAGCAGTCCTGGGCCATGAGTCGCATGCGGGCCTGCGGGGGACCATCCCCGCGGGTGCGGGGAGCAGAAATCCGGTCGCCTTGGGAAAGAAACAACAGAGGGACCATCCCCGCGGGTGCGGGGAGCAGGTCCGCGTGAGACCTGAGATGCTGACCGCGCTGGGACCATCCCCGCGGGTGCGGGGAGCAGAACTGCAGCGGCCTGAAGCTGAAGGTGCGCGAGGGACCATCCCCGCGGGTGCGGGGAGCAGCTCATGCCTGCCATCGTCCGTGAGTCCGATGAGGGACCATCCCCGCGGGTGCGGGGAGCAGAAGTTCGCCGCCAGCCCGGCGTTCCAGTCCGCGGGACCATCCCCGCGGGTGCGGGGAGCAGAGGAGCGGCTTGCCGTTGGCGTTGCCGCGGGCGGGACCATCCCCGCGGGTGCGGGGAGCAGAACAGTCACTTCGGGGGGATCATGGCCAACCCGGGACCATCCCCGCGGGTGCGGGGAGCAGTGCCTCGGCGATGAGTCCGCAGCAGGACGAGGCGGGACCATCCCCGCGGGTGCGGGGAGCAGGACCGATCTCGTGCCGGTCGAGTAGCCGATACGGGACCATCCCCGCGGGTGCGGGGAGCAGGTGAGGTGGTCGGAGGGTCGGAGGGGGATGGGGGGACCATCCCCGCGGGTGCGGGGAGCAGGTATCCGCGGCCAGATCTGCGCCAGCGCCATCCGGGACCATCCCCGCGGGTGCGGGGAGCAGATCCAGCGCCGCCGCCGTCCCACCCCGCACGAGGGACCATCCCCGCGGGTGCGGGGAGCAGCTCTGAAGTTTTGTGACCTTACCGATCTTGGGGGGACCATCCCCGCGGGTGCGGGGAGCAGGCCATGTGCCGGCTCCGTGGCGACGAGCGCCAGGGACCATCCCCGCGGGTGCGGGGAGCAGGTTTTCGGGCTGCTCGGCGGCTGGGGAAGCGGGGGACCATCCCCGCGGGTGCGGGGAGCAGGACAGGTGCAGGGAGCCCCCACCGATCACACAGGGACCATCCCCGCGGGTGCGGGGAGCAGCTGAAGCGACGACTCGTGCGGCAGCCCCAAGCGGGACCATCCCCGCGGGTGCGGGGAGCAGAATGCGTAGCCGGGGATTGGTGACGCCCGGCCGGGACCATCCCCGCGGGTGCGGGGAGCAGACTGGGTGACCTGGGGTTTTACTGGGGCTGGGGGCGGTTTTCGAGTACTTTCATCGGTTCTGGCAAATCGGACATAAGTGGCTCGGTGTGGATCAGCGTCTGCCGAAGCGCCGGCGTTTGCCGACCTTGCTCCAGCCGGATGGTGGTGCGTTCTGGGGAGCTGGGCCGGGGACGGGGGCGTTCGGGTCGGGGCGGTGGATCAGGGTGATGCCTTCATGGTCGGTCGGGTGCCAGGCGTGGTCGTGGGTGCGGAAGGTGAAGCCCTGTTCGTTGTTGGTGGTGTGGGCCAGCAGGGCGCGGCCCTGTCCCGCGTACTGCTGGACCTCTTGCCAGAGCGCGTCGCGGATTCTGGCCGAGGGGTTGCCCACGAACACGCCGGCGGAGATCTCCAGTAGCCAGCGTGTGAGGAAGCCGCGTAGTCCGGCCGGACAGTTGGTGAGGACGATGACGGTCACCAGAGCTCGTCCCCGTAGTCGTCGGGGCCGTCGTGGTTGATGCCGGAGGCGACCTGGTGGCCGTGGTCGCTTTGGAGCGTGACCACGTCCCGGTCGTCGTCGCCGGGGCTGGTGGAGCCGGCCGCTTCCGGGAGCAGGAGGTGCTTGATGTCGTCGACGCAACGGTTCAGCAGGGACGTTTCGTTGATGCGGTCCCGCAGTGCGCGGCGGGTACGGGGGCCGGTGTCCTCCTCGTCCTGTGCGGCCACGTCGAAGGCGAGTGGGATGCCGATCTCCGTCTTGTAGAGGTCGGCGATGTCCAGGACGAAGGACAGTTCGTGACCGGAGTGGATGAAACCGAGGGCGGGGCTGCACCCCAGGGAGGTGACGACGGCATGGGCGATGCCGTACATGCACTGGGCGGCGGCGGTGATGGCCTGGTTGACGGCGTCGCCGCCGGCGAAGTCGCCGGGGGTGTAGCGGCGGCCGCGCCAAGTGACGCCGGTGCGGGCGGCCTGGGCCCGGTAACAGTCCTTGACCCGCTTTCCCTCACGGCCGAGGAGTTCGTGCCGGGTGAGACCGGCGGGGTCCTCCTCCGGGAAGCGCAGCCGGTACATCTTCCGTGCCACGGCGAGGCGGCTGCGCGGGTTGGCCCACTGGCGGGCCTGGGCCTCCATGAGGGTGGAGGAGCGGCTGAGGGCGCGGCCGGATGCGTAGTAGCGCACGCCGTGTTCGCCGACCCAGCAGACGGCCGCACCGGTCTCGCCGAGCACGCTCATGGCCTGGTGGGTGACGCGGGTGCCGGGCCCGAGGAGGAGGGTGCCGATGGTCGCGGAGGGGATGTGGGTGGTGCCTTCCGCGTCCTGGGCCGTGATGGCGTTGGCGTCGCGGTGGACCGTGCAGCGTTCCAGGTAGATGAAGGAGAGGCGGTCGCCGGTGCGGGTGAGCTGCCTGGGAGTGAGCGCCGGGCGCCGGGAGACCGTGCTCATGGCGCTCTGTGGGCGGGCTGGGTGACGGGTGCCAGGGTGAGCAGGCCGCAGCCGTAGGCGCGGGCCCGGCCGATGCCCTGGGTGAGGGTGCGGCGCAGCGCGGCGGGGTCGGTGACCTCCAGCCGTCCCTCGAAGGTGACGGTGACGACGGTGACCGGCTTGTCGTGGCGTGCGCCGGAGCCGCGGGACTTGTCGAAGGCGAGGGATCGTGTGTCCCGTACGGCCAGCTCGTAGCGGTCGCCGGGGTGGGGGTGCTTGTGGTGGGTGGTGCCCTCGGGCAGGAGGCGTCGGCCTGCCGGTTTCTCGCAGATGCGGAAACCGAGGCGCTTCTGGCGTTCCTCGTCGAGCAGCCAGCCCATCTGGTGGACGGGTGTGAGGTGGGCGGTGAGCTTGCGGGGTTCGCCCTCCTTGCGGCGGACGGTGTGCACGGGGTTCGCGGTCAGGCGGAACGCCCAGCGGTCGCCGGAGGCCAGCCGGTCGAGGAGGGGCGCGTAGGGCCGGGTCTGCCAGCCGGGGTTCTCGGGGCCGGCGACGGCGGGCCATCCGGCCTGCTCGACGAGGTGAGTCAGGTCGGGGCGGTCCGGGCTGACGACATACAGCAGCACCTCGGCGCGGGCCTGCTGGTCCAGGCGCCACAGCACGCGCGGTGCGTCGGGCTGCGGGCTGTCGGAGGGCAGGATGTGCGGGAAGGACGACATGACGGCCGCGTGCATGGCCTGGGGCGAGGACAGCAGGCGGCGAGCGCCGGGCCGCGCGGTGTTGACGCGGAAACGGGAGAGGAACATCAGGCGCTCTCATTCTCCAGGGCCTCGAGGGCGGCGAACGGGTCGTGTGGGCCCTGCGGGCTGCCGCCGCCCGCGGGGATCGGAGTGGGTACGGCGGTGGTGACGACGGTGCGCAGTGCGTGCCGCCGGTGGGCGGCGTCGAAGCTGACCGGCTTGTCGCGCAGGACGTCGGCCGTGCGTGTGCGTGCGGGCTCGTGGGTGGCGGTCTCGCGCAGTACGGTCAGGGTCTGCGGGGTCCGGTGGCGTCTGCGGTACCAGGCGGACGCCTGCCACGGCACACTCGTCAGGACGTCCTCGAGTGTCGTGTCCTCGTACCGTGCGAGGTCGACCGGTTCGGAGGGCGGACACGAGCGTCGGCCGAGATACGGCAGGTAGACCGGGGCGCGCAGGGCGTCGTGCAGGCCGGTGATCAGGGCGTGGTCGCCCTCGACGGCGGCGACGAAGACGGCGTCGGCGAGGTAGAACCGCTCGGACAGTGGCATGGACGCGCCGGTGACGCCGTGGTGGGCGGTGTGGAAGTCCCGGATGCGGGTGCCGGGCTGGTCGATGCGGACCCCGAACCTGAGTGCCGCCAAGGGAGCCAGCCGCGTGTCGTCGCCGCGTTCGATGCCGGCGGCCGAGGCGAGCAGGCCGATGACGCCGCTCTTGGTCGGGGCCGATTCGGTGGTGCGGCGGGTGAAACGGGAGGAGGCCCCCCAGGACTGCAGGGGGCCTGCCAGGCGAAGGACGAGTACGCCTGTGGGGCTCATGCGGGCTTCGCCAGGCGTTCGGTGGCGGCCCGTCCGACGGCGGCGGCGAGTTCGCGCAGCGTGCCCGTCTCGGTGCCGAGATCGGCGAGCTTCTGCGTGGCGGGGCCGACCCGCAGCACCCAGGTGAGGGTGGACTCGGGGTCGCCGTAGGCGCGCTCGACGTCGGACGCGTAGGCGGCGAGCCGGTCGGCTGCCTCGCGCAGGTGTCCGCCGCCGTCGCTGCGGACCGGGTCCTCGAAGGCGGCGACGTAGCTGATGGGCCTGGTGGTGCGGAGCTTGACGACCACGGCGTCGGGCTCGGTGTGGTGCCCGAAGGTGTTGATCTTCCCGGTGGGGAGGGAGTCGACGAAGGCCCGCACGAAGGCCTCGACGGCCCGGCGGACCGGCTCGGTGCGCGGTTCGTCGTCGCGCAGGCCCTGGCCGAGGTTGGCGGCGAGCAGGTGCACGCCGAGAGCTGCGTAGCGGTAGAGGGTCGCGGAGTTGAAGTCGACGGTGCCGATCATTCCGGCGCCGGTCTCCTCGTCCGTGTTCTCGTCGTCGACGGCCGTGTAGTAGTCGGACTCGTTGTCGACCCGGTGGACGCTGAGGGCGTGCGCGACCTGCACGGCGGCGTCGACGTTGATGTCGGCGACGTCGGCGACCATCCGGCCGAACAGGGCGATGTCCACGGAGTGCCGGGTGTCCGCGAGTTCCTTGGCCCGGGCCCTGTTCTCCTTGGTCTTCAGGAACGCCGTGATGTCACCGGCGCCTTCCAGCGCGAGGCGGGCCAGGCCGTCGAGCTGCCGGGAGCTGAGGAAGACCAGGTACTTGCTCTCCGGGGCGGGAGCGGGGCCCCCGTCCTTCTTCGCCTGGTCGGCCTTCCGCTTGGGGACCTCGGTCTTGAAACCCGCGGCCCGCACCGTCTCGTCGGCGAGCTTCAGTGCCGCCTCCCGTTCGACGGACGGGTCGAGCCCGGTGATCCGGTCGGCCAGAAGCTCCACGATCTTCTTGGTCCGCACGCCCAGCTCGGCGGGGTCGAGCAGGTGCTCGTTCTTGAAGCAGGTGCGGATGGCCCGCTTCCACGCCTGGCTGGAGACACGCGCGCGGGGCACTCCGCCGTAGACGGCCGTCTTGGGTGCGCCCGTGTCGTCCCGGTTGAGGTTACTGGGCGGGACGGTCTGCAGGGCGTGCACGTCCAGGAAGATGCGGTTCACGAGGCGTCCTTGTCGGTGTCCGGGGTGGTGTTCTCGTCGGGGGCGGGGTCGGTGGCCGGGGCGGTGTTCCGGTCAGTGGCCGGCCGGGTCCGCGGCTGCTCGTGGAAGGAGCGACCCCACCGGCGGCGTACAGCGGCGGGCCCGTCGGGCCACTGCCAGAGGTAGAGCTGGCCGGCGAGGAGGGCGTAGTCGAGCGGGACGTCGTCGCGGCGCAGCAGGGCGACGATGTCCCGCAGCCGCTGGGTGAGGGTGACGAGGTCGGGGGCGGTGCCCGCGCGGACCAGGCGCTTACGGACGGGGGCGTCGGTGCCGTCGGACGGCATCACGCGCCGGACCGCCGCGCCCAGGCCGCCCGGCCGCTCACGGGTGTGCCGACGATGCATGGGCGTGCCGCGGGACTGCTGGTGGAACGCCCAGAGAGTGAGGGCCGCGTGCAGCGCGTTCTCGGCACGGACCAGTTCCTGCTCGCTCAGCGGCCGAGTTCCCGGGGCCGGCCTGTGGAGCGGATCGGTGTCGATCAGGCTCCACAGATCGGGTGTCTCGCCGGCCTCGCGACCCGCACCGCGGCGCAGCCGGGCAAGAGCGGCGACCGCCGGGGACCTGTCCTGGAGGTATCCCTGCTGCCAGGAGTCGATGAGTGTGGCCGTGAGGTCCGCGACCTGCCGGTGAACCGGGACTGCCGCGGGCGGGGCGGATGCGGTGGCGGTCATACGTGCACCTCCGGGTCGGTCGCGCTGTGGTCGGTTCCCGTCGGACCGTCGTGGCCCGGGCCGGGCGGACTGCTGTCGGCCGAGGCGGTGGAACTTCGGTCGGGCCCCGGGGAGTCGGGGGCGTCCGGGTTGCCCAGCGCCCTGGCCAGCCGCCCCCGGAACCACACGTCGGCCAGGCCTGCGTTCAGCCAGTGGGTGCTGCCCTTGCTGTCGGTGTGGATCCGCCCCTCCCAGGCCGCGTCACCCGCGGCGGCGATGAGACGGTCACCCAGACGGCCCACCGTCTGCCGTACCTTGTGCTGCCACGTGTGCCGGTGCTCGAAGGGATCGGGAGCCTCGGCCATGTCGGACAGCCAGCCGCGGTACGGCTGGTCCAACGCGTCGAACCCCTCGGCACGAGCGGCGGCCTTCGGGCCTTCCTCCTCGGATCCGGTCGCCCGGGCCAGATCGGCCGCGAGATCTCCCAGGGCCCGCACCGCCCGGTCGGCGTCCTCGGCCGCGGCGATGGCCTGCCGGGCGTAGGCGGGGTCCTGCCCGTGAAGCAGGACGAGCGGCATCTCCAGGCGGTCGTCGACCACCTCGTCGACCACCGACTGCTGGGTCCCGTACCGGACACCCACCACGCGGGTACGGACGAGGAAGCGACGGGAGAGGCGGCCCTCGGTCACCAGCCGCGCGACCCACTCGAGGATCCGCGGCCGCAGCCGCGAGGGCCCCTCGCTACCGCCGGCCTCCTCCAGCCGGTCGGCGAGGAGCGCGGCGATACCCCGCCAGGCCGAGCGGGCCGGATCGTGTTCCAGCGGCAGAAACACGCGGGACTGCCCCAGCTTCTTCTCCTGCGTGGGGCTGCGCCGCCACGCGGTCATCGGCTCGCTGCCGTGCATGTTCCGGGACGCGAGTGGATCTCCGTAGCCGAGGACGACACCGTGCACGCCGTCCGCATCGTGGTGCAGGCGTACCCGGCGCGACTGCCAGGTGTACAGGTCGCGCAGACCGGTTGCGGAACGCCCGTCGGAGCCCGGCCCGCAGGGCTCACGGCGCCAGGCCGGCCGGTCGTCGGGGGAGAAGCCGAGTCCCTCGGTGTCCGCCGCCACCAGATTCAGCAGCAGGGTCTCGCGCAGCGTGGCGCCCTCCACGAAGACGCCGCCCAGCCCACCCGCCCATCCAGTGCCGAGCGGGTACACCTTGCCGCCCTTGACCCGGTCGTCGCCGACCATGCCGGACTTGATGCCGGAGGTGTCGTAGGCGTGGACGTGGACGACCCAGCGGGCGGCCTCGGCGAAGGACAGCCGTTGCACGTCCGGCATCCGCGCGCTGAAGAACGGCTCCCCGGCCGGCACGTCGGCCACGATCCGGTTGAGGGAGAACACCTCGTCCTTCGCCGTACGCAGCCCGGCGGACTGCTGGAACGGCGTGACAGGATGCAGAAGGTCGAACCGCTCACGCTGCTGCTCCAGGTAGGCCTGGACCGGAGCGAAACAGTCAGGATCCTCCCACAGCTCGGCCCACTCCTCGATGTCGCCGGGGCCGTCCAGCGCGTCGTGTGCGACGGCCAGCAGGAGACGGACCAAGGAGAACTCCTGGGTGGCCAGTTCGCCTACGACACACCGCAGATCATCGGCCTGAGCGAAGACCTGGCGAAGCGACAGCTCATCCTGCGAGCCATCGCACCGCAGCACACCGATCCAGGGCCGACTGGTCAGGTCGAAGGACAGCGCCTCACCCGCCTCCCCACCGGTAGTCGTACCGGCACCGGAGGGTTCAGTCGTCTTCGTCACGGGTCACCTCAAGACCGTCACTTGGGCTGTAGCGGAGTGCAAACCCTGCCAGGCGGGTCTGACAGTCCTCGTCGAGAGCGAGAATCAGCTGGTCGGACAGCCAAGGGCTGTTCTTACCCTGCCAGTTGGGCAGATACAGCCGCTCCAGCTCCTCGATGGCCCGGTCCATGGTCTCGCCGGAGAACTGCATGGGGAGCCGCAGTCCGCAGCTTGCGGCCGTACGGGCCGCGAACCGTGTCGGCGTCGCGTCCTGCGGCAGCTCCAGGCCGGCGCGCTGTCGTCCCTTGCCGTCCGGCTCGAGCCACGGGAGGGTGGCGAGGCTCCCGTCGCCGCGCCGCTGCACGACGACGACCTCCAGGCTGTCCCGGCTGTCGCGGACCTGGGCACGCCCGGCGGGGGTGTCGTCGGTGTCTCCCACGCCGGCGGCGACCCAGCCGAACA
This sequence comes from Streptomyces sp. AC627_RSS907, assembly GCF_019049165.1. Lineage (NCBI taxonomy): Bacteria > Bacillati > Actinomycetota > Actinomycetes > Kitasatosporales > Streptomycetaceae > Streptomyces > Streptomyces sp. AC627_RSS907. The sequence goes on along the minus strand of NZ_JAGMUE010000066.1, from coordinate 115,993 downwards.
GCGGCCGTCCTGGTTTGCCGATGCCTCCCAGACGGAACACGGCGGCGCGCTGGGCCTGGTCGTCGCGGTGCTCGTCGAACCGCTCGGCCGCCGTCTTCATCGCGTCCTGCCAGTGGTCCGGCCCGACCGGGTCTTGCCCGTACACGCTCTGCACGAGGGCGCTGATGTCCGCCGGCAGTCGCACCGGCCGCCGGGCTCCGCCGTCCAGGTGGGGGAGGAGTACCGCGGCCGAACGCAGCAGGGTGTGCCGCCCGTACACCGCGACCGACCCCCGCACCGGGGCGGGTACGCCCGCAGTCCAGTCGACCCCCGTCACCAGACAACGCGCGGTGCGCAGGCGTTCGGGCCGCTCCCACTGGTCCTGTCCGCGTCGGTGGCGGTGCAGCCGGCCCATGCGCTGCAGGAGCAGGTCGACCGGGCACAGGTCACTGACCAGCAGGTCGAAGTCAACGTCCAGGGACTGCTCGGCGACCTGGCTGGCCACCACGATGTGCCGCCCCGTGGGCCGGTCGTCCGTCTTCTCCGGGGGTCCGAAGAAGCGGAGCAGAGCGCGGTCCTTGTCCGCCCGGTCGAGATCGACGAAACGGGAATGGGCGACCGTCACGCTCCCGGCGCCGAACCTGTCACGCAGCGCGTGAGCCGCTTCCAACACCCGTTGGACGGTGTTCCGGATCACCAGGACGCACCCGCCGTCGGTCAGCTCACTGTCCAGCCGGTCGGCGAGCACGTCCAGGCCGTCGGCCAGACGCTCCACCCGCACCTGCGTCGACCGGGCCGACGCCTTCGGGCGGCGGACCAGCGGAACGCCGCCCGGAGCGACGGCGGTCAGCAACGGGTACGCGTCCGACGCGCGTGTTTCCCCGGTGACGACCTCGTCGGCACGGCCGGAGTAGGCCTCGGCGAGTTCCCGCCTGCGTGAGGCCGGCAGAGTCGCGGACAGCACCACGACCGGAACGCGGTACGCACCCAGCCAGGACAGCACCCGGTCCAGGTACACGCTCATGTACGTGTCGTAGGCGTGCGCCTCGTCGATGACGACGACCTTCCCGGCCACGGCGAGGTGCCGCAGTGCCAGGTGCCTGCTCTTCAACCCCGCGAACAGCAACTGGTCGATAGTGCCCGCGACGAACGACGCCAGCATGGCCTTCTTACGGCCACGCAGCCAGGCATGCGCCACCAGCTCGGCCCCCGCACGGCGCCGTTCGTCCAGCTTCTGCCGGGACGAGGGCGCAGCTTCGTCCACATTGACGGCCACGACTCCTCCCGTACGGGCCATCAGACCGGCGAAGTCCTCGTTGAGAGCCGCTTTGGAATGGGCCAGGTGCACCGAGCGGCGTGAGCCCGCCACCCCCGGCAACCGTTCCAGCCAGTCGAGCAGGCGGGGGAACATTGCATTGCCGGTGGCCATCGTGGGCAGAGCGAAGAACACCCCGCCCGCACCCGAACGCGCCGCGAAGATCTCGGTCACGGCGAGTGCCGCTTCCGTCTTCCCCTCGCCCATCGGCGCTTCAACGATCATCAGACCGGGCGTCTCCATCTCCCGGGCGAGTTTCACCGCAGCTTCCTGGACAGGCCGTATCTCCGCTCCCGTCGGCAGTTCGAACCGGGAGCTGAACAGCTCCTGAGCACTGCTGTCCGGCTCTTCGGCCTGCCAGGGTTCCGGCAGGTCCAGCCCCTGCCAGGCCGCGGCAAGACGCTCTTGGTCGTTGCGGGACGCTCCGTCGGGGAAGTACGGGAAGAGGTCCGGGTTGCTGGCGATCCAGTCGGAGACGATCACCAGCGCGGTGAGCAGCACCTGCACGGGCTGCGGCAGCCTGACAGTCCGCCATCCCGCCAGCCGTTCTGCCACACCGAACTGCTCGGCACAGGCATCGAGCAGTTCGGTCTGCACCTGCCGCCACACCCGGCTGCTCACACCAGGGGTGCGCAGCAACTCCTCATGCTCGTACAGGGCCTTGATCTGGCCATACTCGGGCGGCACACCGTGATGCCCGCCCACGGCAACCGTGAACTGCCCGGTCCGCGCGGATGCCCAACCGTGCCGTTCCTCCAGCCATTCCCCCAGCAGCACCTGACCGGCCAGACCGTGCGGCGCGACCCGACGATCCGGCCCCAAGGCCCTCACCGAGCGCATCTCCAACCCCTGGCCGCGCATCGCGTCGGCAAGCTGATCGACCTGACAGGCGAAGGCCGGGGTGGCCTTGCCGACGTCGTGCACACCGGCGAGCCACACGGCAAGGGCACGCGCGTCCGACTCCCCCCGTGGCAACGCCTCGGCGATCAGATTCCGCACCCCTACAGGCAGCCACCGGTCCCACAACAGGCCGGCCACCGCGGCACTGTCCTCCATGTGCCGCCACAGCGGCAGCCAACCGTCGCTGTCACGGTCATGCTTGGCCCACACCGACCGAGCCGGCTCCCCCAGCCGACACAGCAGGCCGGAACGGGCCTTCCCCCCATCTCTCATGAGGGATTGATACAGGGAAAACCCGGCTCGCCACACCAAAACGAGCAAACAGAAGAGTCCACCGAAAGACGGCCCCTCCAAGCCGTAGGATGATCGGCTAACCCTGGAAGCATCTACGGAGCCACACGCCCCCCATGCCCCATTTGCCGGAATCTGCACAAGTCGCTGAAAGCACGCCCCTGCGGCAATAAACCCGCAGGTCAAACAGTCTGCTCCCCGCACCCGCGGGGATGGTCCCGGACGGAGACGGTGCCGTCGGGCCAGAGGACGCTGCTCCCCGCACCCGCGGGGATGGTCCCCCGGCTGCATGGAACTCGAGCTGGAAGAGATGCTGCTCCCCGCACCCGCGGGGATGGTCCCGCGGCCTTCGGCGGCAGCTTCAGACCCGCTGTCTGCTCCCCGCACCCGCGGGGATGGTCCCTTCGTGACCATCCACGTCTTCCCCCATTTTTCCTGCTCCCCGCACCCGCGGGGATGGTCCCCTCAACCACGCCGGCCTGCTCGACCTGACCCTCTGCTCCCCGCACCCGCGGGGATGGTCCCACCCGGTCTCGCGCGGGGTCCAGGATCGAGTCCTGCTCCCCGCACCCGCGGGGATGGTCCCCTGGCGAAGCTCGCCGACGCGGAGAAGACCTGCTGCTCCCCGCACCCGCGGGGATGGTCCCAACCCCACCGTCTACACCCTGACGCTGGACGACTGCTCCCCGCACCCGCGGGGATGGTCCCGCGCCTACGTCCGTGTGGCGCAACACCGTCCGCTGCTCCCCGCACCCGCGGGGATGGTCCCATGGGTCCCCTCCTTTGTGCGTGATCCTCCCGCTGCTCCCCGCACCCGCGGGGATGGTCCCCGTGGCGTCTGGCAATGCCGACGCTTCGCTCCCTGCTCCCCGCACCCGCGGGGATGGTCCCGTCGAACGCATCATCATCGTCGGTGACCGGCCCTGCTCCCCGCACCCGCGGGGATGGTCCCGCAGGGCGACCCCCACAACGCCCAGGTCGACACTGCTCCCCGCACCCGCGGGGATGGTCCCCGGGCCGGGACCGTGACGGTGCCGGGCATCGGCTGCTCCCCGCACCCGCGGGGATGGTCCCGAGGTCTTCTCCCCCGGCCTGGGGTTCGGCGACTGCTCCCCGCACCCGCGGGGATGGTCCCCACAACCGGATCACGGAGGCGTACGGGATCGGCTGCTCCCCGCACCCGCGGGGATGGTCCCAGCGTCGTCCCGGCCTCGGCCAGGGCGGGGGCCTGCTCCCCGCACCCGCGGGGATGGTCCCCCGAAGCGCCGGCGGCCCGCCGTGCCCAAGCTCTGCTCCCCGCACCCGCGGGGATGGTCCCGACGGCCAGAGCGGACCCGTCGTACCTCCAGACTGCTCCCCGCACCCGCGGGGATGGTCCCGGCTGGCCGACGGTCACCAGGAACAGGGCGCCCTGCTCCCCGCACCCGCGGGGATGGTCCCCTCGCGGCGTGCTCGCGCTCGGCCTTCTCCCTCTGCTCCCCGCACCCGCGGGGATGGTCCCGACGTCGATCACCGCCGGCATGATCACGGACCCTGCTCCCCGCACCCGCGGGGACAGTCCCAGGCTGAAAGGTTGGCGTTGCGGTCCCCGTGTGAGCCGCTCCCCCGACCCGCACGTCCGCCGTGGACTGTGGGGTCTTCAGCCGACGTGAGCGGCGAGGGCGGCCTCGATCGCGGTCGGGCCGGCGGTGTCCGACGCCCAGGCCACGTATCCGTCGGGCCGTACCAGCACGCTCGTCCGCCGGTTCCCGGCCCAGCGCTCCACCGCCAGCCGCTCCCCGTGCGCGCCCCCGTCCGCGTACGGCTCCGGGGTGATCAGCACGAACCGGCCGCCGCGCAGCGCCTGGTGCAGGTGGCGCCCGCCGGCGAGCGCTACGTCGGGGACGCGGGCGCCGACCGTCCGGTGGGCGCCGGACGGCGCGGAGTAGCGCACTCCGATGCCGGTGATCTGGCCGGCCACCCTGCGGCGGGCCGGGCCGACGCGGCCGAGCACCGCCTCCAGGGTCCTGCGCAGCGCCAGCGTCCAGGGGCGCCGGGCCATGACGAGCCGGATCATCCCGCCGCTGCTGCGCAACGCCGCCCTGCCGACGGGGTGTCGTTCGGCCTGGTAGGTGTCGAGCAGCGCGTCGGGGGCGTGACCGTCCACCACCTGGGCGAGCTTCCAGCTCAGGTTGGCCGCGTCCTGCAGGCCGATGTTCATGCCCTGCCCGCCGGCCGGGGTGTGGACGTGCGCGGCGTCCCCGGCGAGGAGGACGCGGCCCACGCGGTAGGCGGGTGCCTGGCGCTCGTCGCTGTGGAAGCGGGACAGCCAGCGGGGGTCGTGCATGCCGAAGTCGTGGCCGAGGACGTGCCGGGTGATCTCCCTGACCTCGTCGAGGTCGACGGGCGCGTCGTCGGGGGTGTTCCGGTCCCGGCGCCAGGCGACGACGCGGTGGTAGCCGTCGCCGAAGGCACCGAGGAAGGTGAAGGCGTCGCCGACGGCGTTCGCGGAGAGGAGGGCTTCGGGCGGCGCGGCGAGCCGTACGTCCGCCAGGATGACCGACCGGACCACCGAACGTCCCGGGAACGGCAGTCCGACGGCGGTCCGCACGGCACTGCGCATCCCGTCGGCCCCGACGACGTACGCGGCCCGCAGCCGCTCGTGCTCCCCGCCGGGCCCGGTGACATCGACGGTCACCCCGTCGGCGTCCTGGCTCAGGGCGGTCATCTCGGTCCCGTACCGGATGTCGGCGCCGGCCTCGCGGGCCCGCCGCAGCAGGACCTTTTCGACCTCGTACTGCGGGATGACCAGGACGTGGCGGAAGCGGGAGGGGAGTGCGGTGAAATCGAGGGCGAGCCCGCCGAAGAGGGGCAGCCGGTCCTGCGGGCGGCCGAGCGCCTCCAGTTCGTCCGCCAGGCCCCGGGCGTCGAGCTGCTCGAGGGTGCGGGCATGCAGGACGAAGGCGCGGGACAGGTTGCTGATCCCGGGCGGGCGCTTCTCTACGACGGTTACGGGGATGCCGGCGGTGGCCAGGTCGCCGGCCAGCAGCAGCCCGGTGGGGCCGGAGCCTACGACGAGGACGGTGCGGGGGTCGTGGTTGACGCGGCTGTCGTTCATCGGGGGCCTCCCTGGATGGCGACGTGCGGAATGCCAACGTGTGTGGGCCAACGGCTGGGCGCCAACGCGTGTGGGCCAGCGGCGGCTTGCCGACGGCGGTTCACCAGCGGCCGTCACCGTCGGCCAACACCCGTTTGCCAACGTGTGTTGACCAACGCTCGTAGACCACGGTAAGTCGACTTCGACGGAGAGTCAACGCTTGTTGGCCTACAGATGTTGGCCTACGCTCGTAGGCATGCACACCGACGACGGACAGCACCGCGAGTACCAGGAGCCCCACCAGTCCCCTGAGTCGCGCGGGCCCCGGGAGTCCCGGCCCGCCGCCCGGCGCTCGGACTCCACCCGCGCCGCCATCCTGCGCGCCGCGCGCGAGCGGTTCGCCTCCGACGGCTACGAGCGGGCGACCATCCGCGCCATCGCCCGGGACGCGAAGATCGACCCGTCGATGGTGATGCGCTACTACGGCTCGAAAGAGGGCCTGTTCGCTGCGGCCGTCGCGATCGACCTCGGGTTGCCCGACCTGGGCGCGTTGCCCCGGCACGAGGTCGGGCAGGCACTGGCGCGGCACTTCCTCACGATGTGGGAGGGGAACGAGGTCCTCACCGCTCTGCTCCGGGTCGCCGCCACCAGCCGTGCCGGGGCCGAACGCACGCAGGACATCTTCCGGGACCAGGTCCTCCCGGTCGCCCGGCAGGTCTGCCCCGACCCGGAGCAGGTCCCGGAGCGCGCCGCGCTGGTCTCCTCCCAGTTGCTGGGGCTGGCGCTCACCCGGTACGTCCTGCGCTTCCCCTCGGCCGCCGATCTGGCCCGGGAGGAGATCGTGGCATGGCTGGGCCCGACGCTGCAGCGGTACCTGACGGCGCCGCACCCGGGACTTCCCGACCACCCGGGCGGTCCGGTCCGGCAGCTCTGAGGCGAGCTGCCCCGCCTGACCGCACCCGCCCCGGCCCGGCCTGGTCCGGGCAGGCCCGCGGGCGCCGCGCCCCCGCGCACCAGCCCCACTCCACCCCACTCCACCCGACCCCGCCCCCACCCGCACAGCAGCCGCACAGCACCCGCACAGCACCGAGGGCGCCGCCCCCGCTGCGTACGGCTGGTGCGTACGCGTGGCGGGGGCGGCGCCCTCGGCGTGGTGGAAGTGGGGCGTCAGGCCTTCGCGCCGGCCTTGGCCTTCGTCTTGATGTTGCGGGTGGTCACCCGGTGCTTCTCCTGGGACCGGTCCAGGACCATGACCAGGCCCGCGATGACCAGGAACAGCACGATCGGAGCCAGGACGTAGAGACCCAGCGTCTCGATGACGCTCAGGCCCGGGCCGGGGTCGTCGCCGTCGTCGCGGGTCAGCGCGAGCGCGGGGGACGACATGAGCAGCATCATCAGCGTCGTACCGGCTGCCAGGGCGCCGGCGCGCAGGGCGTTCTTCTTGTCCACGGTGCAAAGTTAGCGAACGGCCGGAGGGAGCGCGCGCCCGGGGTGCCGTACGGGACCGGGGGCGCGCCCCGCTCAACCGTCGGCGTGATCGCGCAGGACGTCGATCAGGGCGTGCAGGCGGGGCGAGGCGGCCAGGTCCTCCAGGGTCACCGGGCGGCCCTCGGCGTCGGCGACGGGCAGGCGCCAGTTCGGGTACTGGTCCCAGGTGCCGGGGAGGTTCTGCGGGCGGCGGTCGCCGACGGTGTCCGGGAGCCAGATGCCGACCATGCGGGCGGGCGTGCGTAGCAGGAAGCGGTGGACGGCCTGGATCTCCGCCTCCTCGGCGGGGCTTGCGGTGTCGCCGCCTGGGTGGTGCAGCAGGCCGAGCCGGGCCAGGACGTCCAGCCACTCGGCCGTGTCCGCCGACGCCTCGGCCCGTTCCTCCTCCAGAGGGCGGGTGAGCAGGCCGAGGCGGTCGCGGAGTTCGACGTGCTCGCCGGTGAGGCGGGCGGCGGTGGACGGCAGGTCGTGGGTGGTGGCGGTGGCCAGGCAGTCGGCGCGCCACCGCTCGGGGGACAGGGGGTGGCCGTCGCCCTCCCAGTCGCGCTCGAACCAGAGCACGGAGGTGCCGAGCACCCCGCGTTCGCGCAGCGCCTCGCGCACGCCGGGTTCCACGGTGCCCAGGTCCTCGCCGATGACCACGGCACCGGCCCGGGTGGCCTCCAGGGCGAGGACGGCGAGCATGGCCTCGGCGTCGTAGCGGACGTACGTGCCCTCGGTGGGCGGGTGGCCCTCGGGGACCCACCAGAGCCGGAACAGGCCCATGACGTGGTCGATGCGCAGGGCTCCGGCGTAGCGCAACAGGCCGCGCAGCAGGCGCCGGAAGGGGGCGTAGCCGGACTCGGCCAGGCGGTCGGGGCGCCAGGGCGGCAGGCCCCAGTCCTGGCCGCGGGCGTTGAAGGCGTCGGGTGGTGCGCCGACCGACATGCCGGCGGCGAAGTACTCCTGCTGGGCCCAGGAGTCGGCGCCGCGCGGGTGCACGCCCACGGCGAGGTCGTGGACGATCCCGACCGGCATGCCGGCCTCGCGGGCGGTGCGCTGCGCGGCGGTGAGCTGGGTGTCGGTGAGCCAGGTGAGGCGGGAGTGGAAGTCGACGCGGTCCCTCAGCTCGGTGCGGGCGCGGTGGGTGTCGGGCGAGCGGGGGTCGCGCAGGCCCTCGGGCCACCGGTGCCAGTCGGGGCCGTGGACCTCGGCGAGCGCGCACCAGGTGGCGTGGTCCTCCAGGGCCGTGCCCTGTTCGGCGAGGTAGTCGCGGTAGGCGGCGCGGCGGTCGGGGCCGAGGGGGACCTCGTGGAGCAGTTCGAGGGCGTCGCGCTTGAGCTCCCACACGGCGTCCCGGTCGATCAGGGCGCGCTGGTCCAGTACGGCCTCGCGCAGCCGCCCGGCCCGCTCCTGGAGGGTCCGGGCTCGCTCCGGGTCGGTGACGTACGCGAACTCGGGGACGTCCTCGATCCGCAGGTGGACGGGGTCGGGGAAGCGGCGCGAGGAGGGCCGGTACGGGGAGGGGTCCGTGGGGGCGCCGGGCACGGCCGCGTGCAGGGGGTTGACCTGGACGAATCCGGCGCCGAGGGCGCGTGCGGCCCAGTCGGCCAGTTCACCGAGGTCGCCGAGGTCGCCCATGCCCCA